>WYBG01000515.1 GCA_011526015.1 Deltaproteobacteria bacterium
CCCTTTGTCATGCCCGAATGTCTTTATCGGGCATCCACAGGCCTAAAACTTATAGATTCCCGATAGAAACATTCGGGAATGACCCAGGAGAAAGGGTTCAACAACTTAGTGCGCAATGCAGTAGTGCGTTTTTGTTACGCATTACGTTTTACGCATTACGCCTCACGCTTCCCGTTCCCACTCCACCATGGCAAAGGCGTTGTGGTTATGGATGCTCTCGAAATTCTCCGCGTGAACCCGGAACCATACCACCCGTTGATCTTCCCTTAAGCGCAGGGCGGCGCTGCGCACCATGTCTTCCACGAACGCGGGGTTATCGTAGGCCTGCATGGTAACGTGGCGCTCATCGGGGCGCTTCAACAGCGCATACACGGGGGCGGAAGCGGAGGCTTCGGCGATTTCTACCACTTCTTCGATCCAGATCATCTCCCCGGGCCGGCATTGCACTTCGATGACCACCTCCCCGCGCTGGTTGTGGGCGCCATAGTCGCTGATCTCCTTGCTGCAAGGGCAAAGGCTGGCCACCGGCGTTTTTACCCGCAGCATAAAAACATCCTTCCCGTCATCGGTTTCCCCGATAAAGCTGCATTCGTAATCCATCAGCGCTTTGGCCCCGCTCACCGGGGCGGCGCGTTCGATGAAATAGGGAAAGGCCAGCTCCAGGTGGGCGCTTTGCGCATTCAGGCGTTTCTTGAGCTTGTGGAGAATGTCCGGCAGGGTCCACATGGTCATGTCGCCGTGGTGCTCGTTGAGCACTTCCACAAACCGGCTCATGTGAGTACCCTTGAAGTGGTGCGGCAGGTTAACCGACATGGTGACTCGCGCCACGGTTTGCTGCTTCTGCCGGGCGCGGTCCAGCACCACCACCGGGTAGCGCAGGTTGCTAACCCCCACCTTGTTGATGGGAATCCCCCGCCGGTCCGGGCGATTTTGCACGTCTTCGATGGATTTGGTGGTCATTTGCTTCGCGTCAGTTGCCCCGCCGCAAAGCGGCTCCTGTCGGAGGAAAGCCGGGGCGTCATTTGTAGTCATTGGTTGTCATTAACTGCGTGCCAGTTGCCCGGGCCAACCGGGGGGTCATTTATAGTCATTTTTTGCCCCGCATTACCCGGGCAAGCTTTTTCATTTTGCACTTTTCATTTTGCACTTTTCATTTCCCCCTCGCCCCGGTAAACGCAGCCGGAGGTGCAGGTTTCCTGTACCACTACTTTACTGAGGCCGGGCAGGGCGGGAATTAGGCGCTGCCAAATCCAGCGGGCCAGGTTTTCGCTGGTGGGATTTTCCAGCCCCTCGATTTCGTTCAACAAATAGTGGTCGAGGCGCTCATACAGCGGTTTGAAGGCTTTTTTTATCTCCGCGAAATCCATCACCCAGCCGGAGGTCACTCCCACCGGGCCTGCTACATAGATTCCCACCCGGAAGGAGTGGCCGTGCATCCGCCGGCATTTGTGCCCTTCCGGTACATTGGGAAGATAGTGGGCCGCCTCAAAGGTAAATTCTTTGAAAATTTCCAAAAATGCTACCCCGGTTTTATCATTACGTATTTATTTCCCCTTCACAGCTCTATCCCTCACCCTTCATCCTTTTTCCTTTATCCTTTTTCCTTCATCCTTCATCCTTTTCCCTCCCCCTTCAGCCACTTCCGAAATACTACCCCATTTGGCCCCGGTTCCACCACCTGCAACAATACCCGCCCTTCGGCCAGGAAATCCAGCGACATAAAGCCGGTGTGGCTATGGGCAAAGAGGGTATTCTCGCCGTCGCTCACCCCGGTAATCTTTGTTTGCGATCCCGCGCCGCTCACCAGCACGTAGGACGCCGCCTTCTCCCCGTCTAAAACCTGCAAACTGTGCTCATGCCCGGCGGCGTACACCAGGGGGCGTTGCGCGGCGCTAACTTCGCTAATGCGCTGAATCAGGTGGCGATAACGCGCCCCGGACAGATCCTGGTCGTGTTTAACCACGTTCCAGCGAAAAAGGGGGTAGAGGGAACCGATAACCGGCAGGGGAACCCACATCCAGCGCTTTAAATTGGTGAGGGGAAAAAGATGGTCTTTCCAGGTAAAAAATCCCCCGTGCGGCCCGTGGCTAACCAGGGGATGATGGGCAGCGATGAGCACTTCCCGTTCCCCGGCGCTATTCAGGAGGGATTTCAGCTCTTCCAGCACTGCATCCTCCGCGCCCGGGGGACACCCGGGAAAAGGTTTCCGGTTCGGGTGCAGCCACCAATGCGTATCCAATATGATGATCCGCACACCCTCGAGATCCACCGCGACCGGTCCCGGGCACCCGCCCGGGGGCAGAAAATTGTTCTCCCCGGGCAGAAAATCATTCACCAGTTTTTCCTGGCGCAGCAGGTTATCCAAACCTTCCGGAGCGCCTTTGGCCCAATCGTGGTTGCCGGGAATAAAAATACTCCTGGCGCCGCTGGCTTTAGCGGCTTGCAGCTGCCGGAGCAACCGCCGCTCCGCTTCCGCCCGTTGGGGAACGTTTTCCGGGGGGAGACCCTTAGGGTAAATATTATCTCCCAGGAAGATCAGCACGGTTTTTCCCGGCATTTCGGCTGCCCAGGTTTGCAGAGCGGCCAGGGAAGGTTCCTGCGTTTCTGCCCCGCCGGCGTCGCCGATCAGCAGAATCCGCTGCCGGATGGCCGATGCGCCAATGGCGGTATCCGGGGCCGAGACCTCCCCGGGCCGGTAATAGGGACGGGTGTGGCTGCAATTGGCGACGGTCAGGAGGTAGAGCAAACCGGCCAGGGCCGGCAATCCGTAGCGCCGGGCGGTTCTGGCCTTTTTCAGATATGAATCTGTCAGGCAATTTTTCATATTCACGCTTCCATTCCTTAATCGAAGTCTTCATGCGAGATCATCCCGGCAGCGTTTCGAATTCGATTTAGCCCAAAATATAATCAGGGAATGCTAAAGTGTTTAAGAAAAATATTTTGGCGCGGAAAATGGGATAGTGGAGGGGTTAAATGGTTTGATAGTTGATTTTCAATGGTCGCACGTCAAAGTGCACACTGAAGCGTGGAAATCTTCGACTACCACCCCGGAATTCAGGGGAGCCTTTCAACAACCCGAATTCAGTGCAATTTGGTATGCGTTCTTTGCAATTCAACCCTCCAACCATTTAACCATCCAGCCATCCATTTCTCCATCCAACCATTAAAGTTCTCCCGATTTTTGAAGAATATTGTTTATCAGGGTCGCTGCCGAAGCGATTCGGCTCCGGGGGCGGTTTTAAAAAACGTTTTTCCGTTTTGTGAAATGAATCTGATTGACGGGCAATTTTTACCCCAAATTCTCGGAACTAAGGTGAAATGCATAAATTCAAGTATTATTGCAAAAAGGGATCACCATGAATTCTGTCAGTTTTTTTGCCTCACCTGTCTTGAGCACCCTCTCCCATAATATCATTGCTGCCTTGCTTTATGATCTTGGGATGGAAGACGCTACCGGAATCGACCGGAAAGCGGTGGAAACGATTTTCTTCGCGAGCGTTACCCAGGCGGCGGACGGGATATTGAAAAGCGAGCGAACCAAGCAGAGAATCCTGGAGAGCCTGCAGGACAAAACCTTAGAACCGGAAATCGCCAAACTCCGGGTGCAAGGGATTCCTTTGAGAGAAGATTATTTCCCGGAGCAGTTCTCCCGGGTCATCAGCCGCGCCAATGCCCGGAAGATTGCGCCGGAATTCCTGGAGCTTTTCCGGGAAAAGCTCGCCGCCAACGAAGCGCTTCTGCGCCAGATTATTTGGAATTATCGCACTCCCATACAACAGGGCCAGTGGCAAATAAACGGCAACGGCCAGCAAGAACTGGCAGAGCTGATGGAGGCGCTCCGCGGGCAGCAGGTACGCCAGGAGTTAGAATATATCCACGCCAACGGCTCCGGCTCCGGCCAGTTGGAGCACTGGGACCACGACATATACGTTCTCCCGGTGCGCGGATTGCGCCAGATGGAGATCGACCTGGCTTCCGATTCGCTGATGTACATCACCGGCGCGCCGGGATGCGGCAAGTCGCTGCTGGTATCCGCCTATTTGCACAATCTCCTGTTCAACAAATTTATGGAAGGCAAAGACATTTATTATTACCGCTTTGTGCGCGGAATATCCGAGCGCCGAACGTTTGCGGAGAACCTGGGGCAATTTCTGGCCAGTAAATCCGGAGCCTCCCTGGAAAGCGTAACCGGGGATTTGCCCAAAGCCCTGGCGCAATCGCAATATTTTTTCGTGATCGACGATCTTCACCAGGCGGAGGACCCGGAAATCCTGGAGTTGATTCACCGGATCTGGATAGAGGTGGAGAAGTTACCCGGCTTCGGGGGGAAACTGATCGTCATCGATCGCCAAAAACCGGCGAATATTCCCCTGTCGGACAAGTACCACTATCATTACCGGGGATTGTCCGGCGCGGAGCGCAGCGCCCTGGTGCGGGATAAATGGCAGTTGCAAATGCCCCCGCCCCTGGCCCGCCAGCTCTCCAAAAAATTTGTCGGCAATCCCCAGTTGCTGCTCCTGCTCAGAGGCTGGTGGATCATCGAGCACCACACCGACACGGAGCTGGAACGATTCATTAACGAAATGCCCCTGGCCGACGCCGGCGGTAAAAATCTCGACCGGCTGCGGGATTACGTGGCGCAGCATTGTTACGACGCCTTCGAGCGCAACGACAGCCGCCTCAACAGCTTTTTGAAAGCCGCCAGCGTGTTCCGCCTGCCCGAACAGGAGTACTTTTTCGACCAGGTGTATGAAAAGATCGGCGGTGGCGATTTCCAGGTTCTCCTGGAGAAACTGGTGGATGAATACGGGTTAATGAAATATGATGAAAGCCTGAACCGCTACCGTCTGCCGGATTTGTTCGGAGAGTTTTTCTATAATGCCATATCGGGCATCCAAATGCGCAGGATACTGCACCACAGCGCCGCGCAGCTCTATCGCCGCCGCTTCGAGCAAACCGGGGAAATTACCGATGCCATCGAAGGAGCGCGGCATTTCCGGATCGCGGAGCGGGAGGAAGAAGCGGTACGGCTGATCGAACCGGTACTGGGAGAGGCCGGTAACCGGGAACAGCATCTCCGGCAACTCCTGGGCATCCTGGAAAAAGTGAATCTCGATCTGTTCGATAATGACCAGGCCAAACTCGCAGCGTTGTATCACCGGGGGAAATTTTATCTTCAAAACGGCCTGTTCAAGGAGGCGGAAGCGGATTTTTCGGCCTGCCAACTCCTGGAAGGCTCGGAAACCTTGCGAGGAGAGATCGCATACTCCATGGGATTGATCGCCCGCGCCGGTGGAAGAGTGGATGAAGCCTACCCCCTGTTTGAACAGGCGCTGGAAATTTACGAACAAAGCGGCAACCGGCCGGGCATGGGCGAGGTGTATGCCCGCTTAGGCGAGTTGCACCTTATCCGGGATGAATATGATCGAGCTTTCGAAGCCGTGGAAAAATCCCTGGAAATCGGCCTGGAGATTGGCAACCGGGAAGGAGCGCTGCACGCCTATAATACCTTGGGCTGGATCAGCAAGGAAAAAGCGGATTGGGATGCGGCGGAGCGCTTTTATCGTAAATCCCTGGAGTTATCCGAGGAATTGCACGGGCTGGGAGGGGCGGCGCAGGCGTTGAATAACCTCGCCCAAATCCGGGAAGTTCGCGGCGAATGGGAACAGGCGCTGGAGTTTTACCATAAAGAGATCCGCCTCAATGAGAAACTGAACGACTGGATGGGGATGGCAAAAGCCTATCAACGGATCGGCGATATTTACCGCCGCCTGGAATCCCCGGAGCAGGCGATATCTTTTTACCAGCAATCCCAGGCCCTGTTCGAAAAAACCGAAGATTTGAACGGCCTTGCTTCCCTGTATCACGGCATCGCGCAAATTTACCATGGCCGGGAGGAATGGGAATCCGCCATGGGGTATTATCAGAAATCCCAGGAAATCTACGAAAAAATCAACAATTTAGACGCCTATGGAGAATCCTTCGCCCAGATGGCGGCGGTGTACAAGGCGATGAAGGAGTGGGAACGCGCCCTGGACCTCTATGACAAGTCCCTGGAGATCAAGGAGAAATTAGGCGATTCTCCGGGTGTGGCGGAGATTTACCGTAAGATCGGGGACATTTATTTCGAGCGGGGAGAATTAGAATACGCCGTGGAGGTTTATGAACGCTCCCTGAAAACGCGCGAGGCCCAGGGGGATAACGCCGGCATCGCGGAACTCTTTTTTGCCCTGGGAAATGTCTTTAAAGCGGACCGGCAATGGAAAAAATCGTTGGATTATTACCAAAAATCACTGCAACTCTTCGAGCGGCTTAACGACGAGCCGGGGATGGCCCGCGCCAATATCGCCAGGGGAAACATATACCACGAATTAAAAGAGTGGACGCACGCCCTGGAATTTTATCAAAAGGCGCTGGTCATCTACAACAAATTGCACAACGCCAAAGGGCTGGCCGGCATTCATTACAGCATCGGCAACATGTATCACGATTCAGCGAAGTGGGACCTGGCGCTGGAGCATTATCGAAAATCCCTGCCGATGTTCGAGAAAGCCGCGGACCTCTTCGGGATGGCGCAGGCGCTGGGGAATATCAGCTCCCTGGAATTTGAACGGAAAGAGCATATTTCAGCGATTGGCAAACAGGTAGAAATCCTGTTATTCTTCCAGGATCAGAACCGGCGGGAAATGGTGGACCGGGTGCTCGCCAACCTGGTATCCTGTCACCAGGAATTAGGGGCGGATACCTTCCAGGCGCTGTTGAATAACTGCTTGGACAAGATCGCCAAAGAAGGGGTTATCTGGGGCGCGATCAAGCTCATCCCCCCGGACAAAGCCGGGAAAATGATCAAGCGGCTCTTTTTCGCCTCATAGCGAAGACTGGTAAATCCGGTAGGTTTTATGAATCCGGCCCCCTAACAGTTGTGCGGCGCGGTTCATCTGGTCGTTGTCTTCCAGCACCCAGGACATTTCCGCGCTGTTATAGCCGCATTCGGGTCCCCGCCGCACGATTTCGAGATAAAACAAAGCGCCCAGGCCCAGGGGTTGATACTTCTGTTTGATTCCCAAAGTGATCACTCTCAGGGAGTTGATTTTCTTCTTATTCAACAGAAAGGTAAACAACCCGAAAGGAAAAAGCCGCCCGTTGGGAATTTTCTTGAAGACGCGGTTATAATCCGGCATGGCCAGCAGAAACCCGATCGCTTCGCCGTTGTATTCACCCACCAGCACTACCCGGGGATCGATAATTTTCTTGAAATCATTGGCCAGGAAATCGAACTCCGCCGGGGTCATCGGCACGAAACCCCAGTTGCGTTCCCAGGCGTCATTGTAAATTTCCCGTATGAGCGCCAATTCCTGGTTAAAATTCTTTATATTCACGGTGCGGATTTGGATGGGAAACCTTTCCCGGATGGATTGCTCCACGCGTTTCAGTTTATCCCCCAGTTTGACGATGCTGGTGTCAATGTAATAAGCGTACAGGTCTTTTGCTTTCTGGTAGCCCAGAGATTCCAGAATTTCAACATAATACTTCGGATTATGGGTCATCAGGAAATAGGGCGGGGTATCGAACCCATCAATCAGGAAGCCGCACTCATCATTGGTGCTGGGGTTCATGGGGCCTTGCATGGAATCGCAGCCCCGTTCCTTCAGCCACTCTTTGGCGGTATTTAACAGCGTCTCGAAAACCTCCCGGTCATTCACTGCTTCCAGAAAACCGAAAAATCCGGTTTTATCATTATGAAAGCGGTTGTGCTGGTGATTGATGATGGCGGCAATTCTCCCGACGATTTCACCGTTGCGGTACGCCAGGTAAAATTCGGCGGGGTTATCCTTAAAAAAGGGATTTTTTCCCCGGCTAAGGAATTTTTTCCGGTCTGCCAACAGGGGCGGCACCCAGTTGGGATCATCGGCGTAGATTTTCCAGGGGAATTTAATGAAATCCAGCATTTCCCG
Organism: Deltaproteobacteria bacterium; assembly: GCA_011526015.1. Lineage (GTDB taxonomy): Bacteria > Calditrichota > Calditrichia > RBG-13-44-9 > J075 > JABWBP01. The sequence goes on from WYBG01000515.1 coordinate 7,956, forward strand.
GGAAGATTGGATCGCCCGGATTTCAATATTCTTACTCACAATGGCCTCCTCAGGGATTTGGGATTGTGGATTTGGGATTGCGGATTTGGGTGGCAACGCTTTCGTGGATTTTCACCTGGAACGCCAAACTCGAAACTCAAAATCCGCAATCCCAAATCCGAAATCGCGAATTTATATGATTCCCATTTGCTTACCGATCTTCTTGAAGGTATCCAGCACCTGGTCCAAATCCGTATCCGTGTGGGTAGCCATATAACTGGTGCGCAGCAGGGAACGGTCCGCCGGCACCGCCGGGCTTACCACCGCGTTGGTGTAGATGCCGGCTTCGAACAACGCCTTCCAAAAAGCAAAGGTTTTATCATAGTCGCGCACCAGGAGGGGAATAATGGGGGTTTCCGAATCCCCGGTGTCGAATCCCAGGGAGGTAAATTCCCGGCGCATTCGTTCCCCGGTTTGTTGCAACCGGTGCACGATTTCCGGCTCGCTTTCGATGATTTCCAGGGCTTTGAGCACCGCCGCGGTATTGGCCGGGGGAATGGCCGCGCTGAAAATCAATGGCCGGGAGAAGTGCTTGATGTAGTTGATCACTTCCGCCCTGCCGGCCACAAAGCCGCCCAGCGAGGCAAAAGATTTACTGAAGGTGGTAGTTATCAGGTCCACGTCATCGAAGGCGTGGAAGTGCTCCAGGGTGCCCCGGCCGGTTTTTCCCAGCACTCCCATTCCGTGGGCGTCGTCCACGTAAACCCGGGCGCGATAAGTTTTGGCAATCCGCAGCAAGTGCGGCAGTTTTACAATGTCTCCTTCCATACTGAACACCCCGTCGGTAATGATAAGCTTGGGGAGCTCCGGATCGACCGTGGAAATCACCCGTTCCAGGTCGTCCATGTCGTTATGCTTGTAACGCCGCATCACCATGCCGGGATTGGTTCCCTTGGCCAATAAGATTCCGTCGAACAGGCAGGCGTGGTTGGTTTTGTCGGTAATCACCACGGAATTTTTGTCCAGAATGGTGTAGATGGCGCCCACGTTGGTTTGGTACCCGGTGCTGAACATCAGCGCTGCTTCTTTTTTGACGAATTTAGCCAGCCGCGCTTCCAATTCCACGTGCAGCTCATAAGTACCGTTCAAGAAGCGGGAACCGGAGCAACTGGTGCCGAATTTTTCAATTGCCCTGATGGCTGCTTCCTGAACCCGGGGGTCTTTGGTCAATCCCAGGTAGTTGTTGGAGCCGATCATGATGATCTCCCGGCCCTCCATCACCACGCGCGGGCCGTAGTTTTCCGAGATCGGGAAAAAATAAGGGTAAATTCCTCGCTCCTTGTAGTCCTCCACTTTTGTGAATTCTAAACACTTGTCAAAAATATCCAACGCTTTCTCCTTCGTTTATTGTCCCTAAAAAAGGAGATAAAATACTAACAAAGAAGAAAATTTCAAAAAAATTTAAAAATGATCTTGAAGGAAGGGCAGGATATAATTGGCAATTGGCAATTGGGAATTGGCAATTAGCAATTGGGAATTGGCAATTGGCAATTAGCAATTGGCAATTAGCAATTGGCAATTAGCAATTGGCAATTGGCAATTGGCAATTGGCAATTAGCAATTGGGAATTGGCAATTGGCAATTAGCAATTAGCAATTGGCAATTATAGGGCAGGGACAGGGAGAGGAATTGAAATTGCCTACTGCCTCCTACCCGTACAGAATTTTCAGCAGGTCCCGGGTAGCAGTGCCCCGCCCCATGGTGTAGATGTGCAGGCCGGGAACTTTATAATCGATCAACTTCTGGCAAAGGTCGGCAATCTTCCGGATTCCTACCTTGCGAATTTCTTCGGAAGTGCGGGCTTTCTCCATCGCTTCCACGATGTGGTGGGGAATGGTAACGTGGAAATTCCGGGGAATGCTGGCAAGCTGATCCAGGTTGCTAAGCGGTTTGACGCCGGGAATAATGGGCACGCTGATGCCGGCCTCCCGCGCTCTTTCGACGAAGTCTTTGTAGTACTGAAAATCAAAAAACATCTGGGTAATGATATAATGCGCCCCCTGCTCCACCTTGTGCTTCAGGTGCTGCAAATCTTTTTCGGCATTGGGGGATTCGAAGTGCTTTTCCGGGTAGCCGGCCACGCCGATGCAGAAATTGGTGGGATGGGCGTCTTCCAACTCTTCCATATAAATTCCCCGGTTCATTCTGCTGATCTGGTTGACCAACTCGCTGGCGTGGTGATGCCCGTCCCGCTCCGGGATGAATTGGGTGTTCCCGGCGGCCGGGTCTCCCCGCAGGGCCAGAATATTTGTGATGCCCAGGTAGTGCAAATCGATCAGGGCGTCTTCGGTCTCGAATTTGGAGAAACCCCCGCAGATGAAATGGGGCACGGTTTCAACGCTGTAGCGGTTGGCGATGGAGGCGCAAATTCCCACCGTGCCCGGCTTTTTACGTTTGGGCACGCGGTAGATAACGTCGTTTTTTTCCTCGTACACCACCTGGGGCTGGTGATAGGTTACATTGATGAAGGCCGGTTTAAAGGGCATCAACGCGTCCATGGTGCGATACAACTCGTCGATGCTGGTACCCTTGGTAGGAGGCGTGATCTCCAGCGAAAGGAGCGGCTCGCTGGCGTTGGTGATGGCGTCAACGACGTGCATGGTGTGGTTCCCTCCGCTTTCCGGGTTAATATTTTTCCCGGGCGCTCAGGCCCGAGAGGTTTACAAAAATATCGAACCGTTTACCGGCGGCGGTCTCCGGGAAGACAATGTTGGCGGGGGTCAAATGCACGAAGGGCATTCGTAAGCCGTGGCGGTAAATGTAGCGCCAGAAGAGATGGCTCTCATCTGCGGCCAGGGAATGCGTGCCGGCCGGGCGATGGCCCGCTGCCGCCGCGCCGGGATAGCGGCCCTGCAAGCGGGTAAAACGGTAGCGAGCGCCCAGGCCCATGAAATTCAACCATTCGTTCCATTCCAGAATTTCTCCTTCCAAAACCCACCGTTCGCCATTGACCGGGAACTGCTCCTCGGGCTGGAACGTCCCGGACCGGTAGCGGGTCAAGTTCACGACCACCGTGCCGGGTTCGCCGGTGGAGAGGATCTGCACCACCGCCACCGGTTTCTCCACGCTAAAGGCTTGATACGCCCGCAGAAAGAAGCCGATGAAAAAAAGAATGGTCGAGAAAATGATCCACACCAGAAGGAGCAGCAAATTGCGCAAACTGGTGAAAACCCCCACGCTCCTGGTTTTCTTCCCTGCCAGACGCTGGCTTGCGCGGCTAAAACGGCGCACGAAAAAGAAGAATAACGAGATGAATCCCAGGATGGCGCCGGCCGCGCCCAATCCAAGTAAAAGATTCGCGTCCATGGCTGCGTTCTCCGGTTAGACTATCCAAATTTTCGTCATAGAAAACTCCTCGAATAGTGATCTGACAACCTTCTTCCTCTAACGTGCCATTTTTTCGCAATCGGAGTAATGCCCGCGCGAAAATAAAGTGATATAGCCGGTAAATTTATAGTGAGAGTGAAGAAATTGCAAATTGAAATAAGAGCGAGCAGGTGCGGCGAACATCCCTGTTCGTCGCGTGGCTCTATAAACCCCAAGTGGATAGTTTACCCCCTCGGGACTTTGCCATATTAGCGCAGTTTGGGTATGCAAAAAGCCCGGGGAGCCTCCCGGGCTTTTGTCGCAATAATGCCGGTTGCAAGGCTCACTCTTCTGCTTCCGGTACGGAAGCGCGCTGGCCTAATTCGCTGTCCAACATATACAGCCCCACCCCGTCTTTCCCGATCAATTTCAACTTGTCGAGAATCGTCTGCATCTGTTTTTCTTCCTCGAGTTGTTCATCCACGAACCATTGCAGCAAGTTGAGGGTGCGGAAATCGTTGTTATCGCTGGCCAGTTTCATAATCTCGTGAATGGATGCGGTTACCTTCTTTTCATGCTCCAGGGAAGTCTCGAACAAGCTGTTGTAAGCGGCAAAATCGTGGGCAGGCTGCGGCACTGCCGGGGAGAGGGCGTGGCCTTCGGCCTCGTTCACGTAGCGGAAAATTTTGAGCATGTGCATGCGCTCTTCCTCAGCCTGTTTGTAGAAAAAGCTGGCGCTGCCCTGAAATCCTTTTTGCTCGCACCAGGACGCCATCGCCAGGTAATACGCCGAAGCGTAAGCCTCCATGGCGATCTGGTCATTCAACGCTTTGTTTATTTTTTTTGATAACATGCCCTATCTCCTTTGAGTTTTAGTTGATCCGGTTAATGCCCCCTCTTTTAGTAGGCAGCCGCGTAAGCGGTGGCTTCGCCATAGAGAAGTAGGCAATTTCAACTCCTCCCCTTATCTCTCCCTGCCTCTGCCCTATAATTGGCAATTGCCAATTGATAATTGCCAATTATATCCTGCCCTGCCCACTGCCTACTGCCACTCCCCCCTGCCCCCTGCGCGGCGCCCGGCCGAAAAGGTGCGCGAGGTCGGCCAGCCTGGCGGCGTGCCAATCCTGAAGCTGCCCGGCCAGGAAGCGCCAGCCCCAGTTGCCGGAGGGCTTGCCGGGAACGTTCATACGCGCTTCGCTGCCCAGATCCATCACGTCTTGCAGGGGAAAAACCGCCAGCAAGGCCACGGAGGCAGTAGCCAGGCGGATGAATTCCCAGGGAATGCTCTCCCGGGTCGCGCCGAGGTATTTGAGGCAGAATTCCCGCTCGTGGGGCGGGGCGGTTTCAAACCATCCCCGGGTGGTATCGTTATCGTGGCTGCCGGTATAAACCAGGCAATTTCGCTCGAAATTGTGGGGAAGGTAGGGAGCGTCAGGGTCGCCGCCAAAAGCAAATTGCAGGATTTTCATGCCCGGGAACCCGTAGCGGTCGCGCAGCACTTCCACTTCCGGGGTGATGAGGCCGAGGTCTTCCGCCACTACCGGAATATCCCCCAGCGCCCGGGTCAGGGCGTCGAACAGCGCCCGGTCCGGCCCCTTGATCCACTTTCCATTGACCGCGGTTTTTTCTTCGAATGGCACCGCCCAGTATGCCTCGAAACCCCGGAAGTGGTCGATGCGGGCCAGGTCCACGCACTCCAGGGTAACACGCACCCGTTCGATCCACCATTGAAATCCCTCTTTTTCCATCAATTCCCAGTTGTAAATGGGATTGCCCCAGAGCTGCCCGGTTTCGCTGAAATAATCCGGGGGAACCCCCGCCACCACGATGGGATTTCCATCTTTATCGAGAAGGAATTTTTCCTGGGTAGCCCATACCTCCGCGCTGTCATAAGTGACGTAAATCGGGATGTCCCCCAGGATGAGGACGCCTTTTTCATTAGCATAGCGGCGCAACGCCCCCCATTGCTTGAAAAACAGGTATTGCAGAAATTTGTGGGCAAGGATTTCCTCTCCCAACCGCTCCTTCATTTCTGCCAGCGCCCCGGGTTGGCGAAGTTTGAGCGGGGCCGGCCAGGTATTCCAACTGCCGCCGTTGAAATGCTCCTTCAAGGCCATGAATAAGGCAAAATTATCCAGCCAGAGCGGGTCATGCCGGCGGCAGAAAGCCTGGAACTCCTCTTTTTTACGCTCATCCGCTCGATCTGTAAACTGGCGATAAGCTCTCATGAGCAGGGGAATTTTCCACTCTATCACCCGCTCAAACTCTACATAGTGCTCTGGAAAAGCGGGCGCGGTGGCCAGGTCTGCCGGTGAGATATATTCCTCTTTGGCCAGTTCCGCGAGGTCGATCAATAAAGGATTTCCGGCAAATATCGAGGTGGTTTGGTAGGGAGAATTGCCGTAGCCGGTGGGACCGAGGGGTAAAATTTGCCAGACGGATTGCCGCGCTTTTGCCAGAAAATCTATCCAGCGCCGCGCCGTCTCGCCGATTTCACCGATCCCGTAAGGACCGGGCAGGGAAGTGGGGTGAAGCAGTAAACCGGAAGAACGGGTCAGTTTGGTCATGTGTGGTTCCTGGTTTAACATATTTGGTGCATGGTGATGGATGATTTTCGCCCTGTGTTGTGCTGCAACGGCAACTGTTTCAGCCGCGATGGAGCCCCCGGCGAGAATTTTCAATGCGAATTCCTGCCATGGCTCCTAAGAAGCTGTTTTAAAAGTTGCCACGAAGGCTCAAAGACACAAAGAAGCCACAAAAAACACCAAAAATCTTAGTGAAATCTTGGTGTCTTTGGGTCTTAGTGGCGAAAATTTAGACTTCTAAAACAGC
>WYBG01000516.1 GCA_011526015.1 Deltaproteobacteria bacterium
ACTGGAGCAGGTGCAATACGGAACCGAAATCTGGTTGAATAACCATAAAATCGGCGGCGATATCCCCTGTTACACCAGCCAGGAGTTCGACCTGACTGCATTCATCAATCGCGCCGGTGAGAACGAGCTGCTGGTGCGGGTCGGCGCGAAGCATACCCTGCCGGAACACGCCGCAGTGGGGCAGGATTTCGAAAAGATTGCCTGGATTCCCGGCATCTGGGGGGACGCGTGGCTGCACCTCTACGGCGCAGGGCGGGTGGAATGGACCCGCATCATTCCCGATCTCGATGAGGGTAAGATCAGCCTGCACTCGGAGATTGAAAATCTCTCTGAACAGGATCAGCTTTTTGCTGTGCAGTACCGGGTGCGAGAAAAGAAGAGTAATCGCATTGTAGCAGCCTGCCCGCCTTTCAACATTCAGGTTTCTGCCCAATCGGCCACTGCACTGGATTCGGAAACGTCAATGCCGGATTTCATCCCCTGGTCGCCGGAAAACCCGTTTTTGTATGTATTGGAAGTGACGCTTACAAACCGAGAACAAATTTGCCATCGCCGGGAGCTTCTTTTCGGAATGCGCCGCTTCGAGATTCGCGGGCGGCATTTTTACCTCAACGGAAAACGCCGGGTGCTGTTAGGCGGCAACATCCCTTTTCACCGCCTGCTCAATGATCCCCGGCGCGGCATCCTGCCCTGGGACGTGGAATGGGTGAAGAAAGCTTTTATCGACATTCCCCGCGCCCACAATATGTTCTTCTTTCGCTTCCACCTGGGAAGAGCCTACAACCGCTGGTACGACCTCGCCGATGAATATGGAATCCTCGTGCAGGATGAGTGGATGTTCTGGACCAGCAGCGGAACAGCGGAGCAGATCGAAAAAGAATTCCGCGCCTGGCTGAAAGAGCACGGGCATCACGCCGGCATTATCATCTGGGATCCTTTGAACGAATCGGCTGATCCCCGTATTACAGAGGAGATCGTTCCCCGTTTAAAAGCGGAGATCGACCCCACCCGTCCCTGGGAGATGGCGGATTTCGGGGAAGATCATCCCTATATCTACTCCCTGGGGCCGGTGTTGAACGGGGAGAAATTCGGCTATTCCCGCTCCATTTTCGATTTGCAGAACAGCGACAGCCCGGTGATGGTCAACGAATACAACTGGTGGTGGCTGGACAGCGCGGGGAACCCCACGCCGCTGACGCAAATCGTAATGGAGCGCTGGCTGGGGCGCAATCCTGCCAAAGAGATGCTGCTAACGCAGCAGGCCTACCTGGTTTCTGAAGTGACCGAGTTGTGGCGGCGGCTGGATATCGACGGCATCATGCCCTTTGTTTATCTTAGCTGCGATGGCGGCATGACCGCCAACTGGTTCCTGGGAAAACTGGCGGAATTGAAACCGAAGCCGGTGCTGGCGGCGCTGAAGAACGCCTTTTCGCCCCTGGGCGTCAGCATTGAATTGTGGGATCGCCATTTTTTAGCCGGGGAGCGGCGGGCGGTAAACATCTACTTGTTCAATGATACCGGTTCGGAGCAAACCGTTCGCGTTCAAATAGAATTTCTCCCCAATGAAGCGCTTCCGACTATTGAAGAAACCATTTCCCTAAAGGCCGGGGAACATCGCATCCTTTTCGTGAAATTAGTGTTTCCAATCAAACCGGGAAACTATACCCTATGCGCTCGCATCGCCACTACACAACAAGCGGAAATTGCCCGCAGCGAGAAACCGGTTTTCGTTTTCCCGTCGATTGAAACTAAATCCGAAATCCGGCCTGCCCCGGTTCTGTCGGGGAATCCGAAACCTGTGGTGAGCGAAGTCGAACCATCCGAAATCACCTACGTCTTCGTCCCGGTTAAAACACTCTCTCCCGAAAAATTTCCTCCCCTGATTTTGCTGGATTGCGATCCTTCCGGGGAAATCCGCCGCTTCCTGGAAAAATCCGGCATTGCGCCGCGTTCCCTGGGGGAAGGGATTGAAAATGCCCGGCTGCTGCTCTTCAACGGCAGCGCGGTTGCCGGGTTGGATTCCGATATGGTTCACCAACTGACTGATTTCGTGGAAAACGGCGGGGTGGTGATCGTGCAGGAGCCGGAACTGGGAGTAGAAACAGAGACGCGTTTCCCGCTTTTAAAAGATTTGGACATTGTGGTTCAACCGCGACGGGACGAAGAGCGCGGGGGGTATGATTCTTACGTGTTTCCGGAGAATCCCGCCCATTTTCTGTGGAATGGAATTGAACCTGAGTATTTGCGGATGTTCAACGGCGGATTGGGGGGGGAAATCGTCAGCCGGCACAATGTGCGCCCGACCGTGCCTTTTAACGCGCCGGCTCGCTGCCATCTTTCCCTGCTGGTCCCGGCGGTGATGGAAATTCCCTTTGGAAAGGGCTGGGTCATTATCTCGCGGATTCAGGTGCGGGGGCGGCTGCTGCCGGAATTATCAAATTCGGAATTATACGGACGGCGCTACGATCCGATAGCGGAGCGGTATTTTCGCAATTTGCTCACGCAATATGCGGAGCAGAACGCATACCAGCGGGAAATCCGGCAAAAAATTTCCCCATCCTCTCCCTATATCGCTCATTTGCAAAGCTCTTCCGGCGAAATTCACGATCCCGGCAATGGAAGCCTGGAAATCCACTGGGGCGGGCGCATTAAAAAACCGCAATGGATCTGGATGGATTTGGGGAAACGCATTCAACTACACCAACTGACACTTACCGGCGACGTGGTATATCCCCGCTCCGTGGAGATTCATACCTCGGATGATAACCGGCGCTGGGACTTGTCCCGCAGGGTCAGCGCTTCCGACTCACAAATGCTCAAGATACCCCTTCAAAACCTTTCAGCGCAATACCTCCGGGTTGACTGCTTAGAAAACGGCGGGAAGGGAGGGTATTCGATTTGGAAAATCAAGATCGAATAAACAAGGGCTAAAGACCTCAAAGGTTTTAGAAACCTTTGAGGTCTTAAACAAAACGGAGGACGCCAACCCACCATGCCAAACTTTCACCGCATATCAATCCCGGCCTGCCTGCCGGCGCTTCTTTTTTTCACCGTTGCCGCAGAATGCCAGCCGCGCTCCGGCGATCCGCAGCACATCGAACATGGCAGCAATTCCCTGCGGGTAATGGCCTTCAACATTCGTTTCGACAATCCTGCGGACGGCGCCAACGCCTGGGCGAACCGCAAGGAGCGGGTTGCGAGCACGGTGCGCTTTCACGGGGCGGACATTGTGGGAATGCAGGAGGCGCTGAAATCCCAAATCGATTACCTGGCGGAGGCGCTGCCGGAATACGGCTGGTTTGGGGTGGGGCGCGACGATGGCAAAGAAGCGGGGGAATTCTCCCCGGTGTTTTATCGCCGGGAGCGCGTTGAAGTGCTGGCGCAATCCACTTTCTGGCTCTCGGAAACCCCCATGGTAGCCGGAAAACTCGGTTGGGATGCGGTTTGCAACCGCGTGGTCACCTGGGGAAAATTCCGGGAGAAAGTTTCCGGGGCGGTTTTTTACCTCTTCAACACCCACTTCGATCACGCCGGGGATACCGCCCGGGTGGAGAGCGCCAAATTGCTATTGGCGAAAATCAGCGACATTGCCGGCGAATACCCGGTAGTGGTGACCGGGGACTTCAACGCCCGCGAAGAATCGGAAGTGTACCGCATCCTGACCGGGCAGGGCGGGCAACCTGATCCGCAAAAGCGAATTTTCGATTGCCGGTATTTGTCCCAAACAGCCCACCACGGTCCCCTGGCGACTTTTAACGGTTTCAATCCCACTCCCGCAGCGGGCCGGATTGACTATATATTTGTGAAACCGCAACTGAGAGTGCTCCGGCACGGCATTTTAGCGGAGCGTTGGGAGGAAGGCTGGGCGTCGGATCATTTTCCGGTGCTGGCGGAAGTGGTAATAGCGCCGGCGCAGCAGTAAGCCCTTTGACAGTTCGACAGGCTCACCGCAAGCAAGCTCAGGGTAAACGCTGCCGAACTGTCGAAGGGGAGTCGAAGCATGATATAAGATGAAAGACTTCCGCCGCGATGCACTACTTTAATTCGAAGCAAACGGGGTTAACGCCGCGGGATCAATCTCGGTGATCATCCCCGGCTTGATGATCGCCAGGAAAGTGCCCCCGCGCGCCCCCGCCCTCTCCTCCAGTATCACAATGTATTCTCCTTGCGGAAGCTCGATCATTTCCGGCGAGGCCGCGGCGCTTTTTACCCGCTTCCCGTCTCTTTGAAAAACCGTAACCGGCAAGAGCACCGCATCCCCGGGGTAAAGGGGCGCGGCGGCGCGGGAGGGAGAAATTTGCAAATAGCCCATCCCCGGCCGGATGATGAAAATCGCCGGGTCGTGGGGAAACAGATTGGGGGAGTGGATCTGGTTGCCATAGCCGGGCGAATAAGCCGGGGCGTAATAGCTGGAATAACTGATTTTCGGCGCGACAACCGCAGTGGGCGCCTGAAAAACCGCCTTCCGGGAATGATGCTGGGAAGCGCAACCCGCCAGAGTAAAACCCAACAGCGCCCATAACAGGATTTTCCAGATTTTCGACATGACTCATCTATCTCTTTTTTGGTAATCAGGGCTGGCTGGCAACCCGGGCCTTTTCACTTCCCCTCTAAACTCTTCTCGAAAAAATTACTCCGTTTGAACGCTCGCGGTCTCCAGGGCGGTAAGCATCGATTGATCCACCTCGGTGGTCAATCCCGGCGGGATGGCGACCTTGAAGCTGGAAACCCTGTCCCCGGTCAATTTCCCTACCACCACGTATTCTCCCGCTTTCAGCCGCACGGTTTTAGCGGTAGATGCCGAGGAGCCGACTTTTTTCACCAGTTCGCCGGCGACGGTATAAATGGCGTAGGGGGAGTAAATATACTCATCGGAATCGTCTATGAACTCTTTTTTGGCGACATAGCGGTGAGTGTGAACTTTGAGATAGCCGATTTGC
>WYBG01000517.1 GCA_011526015.1 Deltaproteobacteria bacterium
CGCGAAGTTGTAGTCGCGGTTGAGCATGAAATATTTGCGGTAATCGAATGAAACGGTCTGGAAGTCTAAGCTCTGTTTCTCATATTTGGGGCTGACCAGCACGCTGAAGGCGTAGCGGCTGCCGTCCGCCGGGCCGGTGTAGCCCCACAACACCGAATCGTGCACGTAAGAGAGGGAGGGCATAATGGTGCTCACCCGCTCATCCGGAAGATTGAAGGTGAGGTATTCCAATACCACGTTGTACCAGTTCAAACCCATTTCCAGGCGATTGAACTTGCTGAAAGGGTAGGCCAGGAGGAAGTTTGCTCCGAAGTTGCGGTACCGCTGGTAATTGTTTCCGAAATTGCTGAAATACCAGGCCTGGTGGTACCCGCCGATGCCGAAATTCAAGCGCCGTTTCTGGTTGAGATAGAGCGCGTTCAGGCCGCTGTTCTTCAAGTCCGAGACCAGGTTGAGGTTCAAATAAATCTTGTGGTCGCCTAACAGGTCGCTGAAGGCGAAAAAGGTATATCCCGCAAATCCGAAGAAAATATCATACCCCGCGGTTCCGGTAACCACGTCGGGGCTGAATTTCAACTTGTAGCGGCGGATTTTGTAATTCCCTTCGTTATCTAAATACGTTTTTTCTGCCAGCGCCACCGGCTGCTTTTCTGTGAGTGGTTTCTGCTGCCGGTTTTCATTAAATATATAGCTGCGAAAGTCAAAAGGGGCGGAGCCTGCCAGTTTGTTCTCTTTGTCAGGTGCGGATTCCGCAGCAGCCGGTTTCCAATCCCGGGCATATACCGGCAGCGATTCTTCTTGCATCTCGCGGATGAAACGGGTATCGCTCAATTGCATTGCAGACAGCTCCAGGGGATTGTTCAATACGAAAATATCATATCCCCCGCGGTACAAGCTGCTGAAAACCAGTTTATTGGCGTTGCGGTCCCATTGGATGTTGTGAATCCCGGAGATCACGTCGGTGACCGGGTAGGTTTCCCCGGTTTCCAGCTTGTAGAGGTACAAATTGGAAATCCCGTTGCGGGTGGAAGTGTAAGCGATCATTTTACCGTCGGGGGAAAACAGCGGGCTGGCTTCTTTCCAGGGAGTGGCGGTAACGCGCTCCATGGCGCGGGTGGCCAGGTCAAGCAGGTAAATATCCCGCTGCTCGTAGTCGTGCCGGCTCATGCGCAAATCATCCGGCAGGCGCGACCCACCCAGGAAATCGCCCCGGTCGGACACAAAGAGGAGTTTGCGCCCGTCCGCCGACCAGGAAGGCGAGGTATCGGTGAAAATGTCATCGGTAAGCTGGGCGACCTCGCCGGATTTCAGATTCAAAAGGTAGAGGTCGCTCTGCCCCTCCTTATTGCCCACAAACGCGATGGCGCCGCCGTCCGGCGACCAGGCGGTGGTGTAAGCGCCTTCCAGGTTTTTGAGGGAATACTGCTTGATCTTCCCGGATTTGACGTCCACGATGGAAATGGCGTCCCGCGCCCCGCTTTTGGCGGCAAATACCAGTTTTTTCCCATCGGGGCTGAAGCTCATACCCGGCCGGGTGACGTGGATTTCTTCTAAATTCTCGGAGCGATTACCCTTCACCAGGGTCTTGAGCATCCGCCCGTCCACCGCGGATGCCAGGTAAATGTTGATATAACCGCTCCGGTCGGACAGGAAAGCGATTTTATCCCCCTGCGGCGAAATGGCCGGCACGGTGTTGAGATTACTGGAATTCCGGGTATGGTCGGTAAGTTGCCGGGCAATTTCAGCCGGTTCTTTGCGGTTCACCACTTCCGGCCAGTACTGTTTCTTCAAATAATTATGCCAGCGCCGGGTCAGCTCCTCGTAGCCAATGCCCAGGGAAAAGCGGATTACCCCTTCAAAAGAGACCTTGCCGCGGGATTTGAGCAATATCTCGCCGATTTTTTTGCGCCCATAGGTATCGGCGATGAACTTGAATACCGACGCACCGCCCTGGTAGGGTGAATAATATTCCAGGTACTGAATCGGGGGAAGGGAATTGTTCAGGGTGGCGTCGCGCACGGCCATGTCCAAATCCGTATTCCAGCCCACGGCCTGGAATTCCGCCAGGCCCTCGGAAACCCACAAAGGCGGCTGCACCGCCTCCCCCATCAGCAATGATTGCACCGATCCGCCGTAAAGAAGGTCGTTCATGACCCCGTGTACCAGCTCGTGGTGGATCACGCGGCGGAAGAAGGCGTAATCGCCCTCGAAGGGAAGCGCGATGCGGTTTTTGTAAAGCTCGGTAACCCCCTTGGTGAATTCGTCATAGTAGGGATCGATAACGTTGCTCTGCCGGAAATCGTGGTGAGAGTTGTAAACGATCCAGACGATGCGCTCTTTGATGTCGTAACTGAAATCCCGCCGGAGTTGCACGTAGGCGCTCTCCGCCGCCGCGGCCGTGAATTCCGCAATCTCCAGCCCCCCTTCGTAAAAATAGATATCGAAGTGCTCGGATTGAATATATTTCCACTGGAAGGATTTATACTGAACCTTGTTTTTGCCAAAGCCATAAACGGCCTGGCTGTGGCAAATAAGCAAGGCGATCAGAATCGGAAAAATCCGGGTGAACCACATTTTACCCTCCGGTTTAGAAGATATCATCAGAGATATTTAACGCTTTTTAATGCCTGTATTAATTGCCAATTGGCAATTAATAAGGCTGCCAACCTCCCCGCCACTTGCCCGGCAATATAAAACTACGATTCGCGCCGTCAAAAGAAATAACCCAAACGGGTTATTTTGCACCTGCGAGATTTCCCTTGAATCCCCCTGACTACCCCTCTAAATTGTTTTTCCCGATGCTGCCTTTCCCCTTTTCCGTAGGAATCGTTTTCGCGTCGGGGATACTCGATGAAAACTAACCAGCATCCCGCATCGAGTATCGAGCACCAGCCATCCTGAACCGCGGAGACACATGGGTTTTACCGCCGCCATACCCGTTCGTTCCGCAGCAACGCTCCTGGCGCTGCTGTGCTGGATTTCCCCTCTGCCCGGGCAACCCCCGGCTCCCCGTCCCTTTTCCGAACCGGCCTGGGTGCGGGATATGTTCCGGGTGCCGGTCGATAGGATTTACCTCCCGGAATTCAACGATAGCTACGGGGTGGTCTTCCGGGATTTGAACTGCGACGGGCTGGCGGACCTATACGTGGTGCGTTTCCGGGACCTGAATCGCTTGTTCATCAACCAGGGAGCGGACGCGGCGTTCCTGGATTTTACCATTTCCTCCGGGCTGGGCGGCAACCTGATGGCCTCCGGGAAGCAGAATTTGGAACTGGGCGCGTCATCGGCAGATTTCAACAACGACGGCAAAGAAGATATTCTCATCGTCGGGTGGGGGCTGACCACTTACCTGTTCGAGCAGCGCGGCAACCTGAATTTTCCGGCGAAAATCCCCTTTGCGGAGGATTATTTCCCCCTCGACGGCAACGCCGGCATTTGGGCGGACGTCAACCGCGACGGTAAGTTGGACTTATTTATCACCGATGAACATTACCAGAACCGCTTTTTCATCAATAAAGAAGCCCGGCGGTTCGTGTATAAAAGCGTGGATTACAACCTGAATCTGCAAGCCACCAGCCAGGGCGCCGCCTTCGCGGACGTGGACGGGGACGATTACCCGGATCTGTACGTCTGCAACTGGTTCGCCGCGGACGTTTTTTACCGCAACGTGGGCGGCGTGCGCTTCGAGCCGGTGGAGCTGTCCCTGCCCCATACCCAGCTGCCCCTAAACAGCAACAGCGTCAGTTTCGGCGATATCGATAACGACGGCGACCTGGATATGATCGTGGCCGACCGCGACGGCTCCAGCCGGCTCTATCGCAACGACATTCTCCCCCAATCCCGCGCCTGGGAATTCACCGACGTGACCGAACCGGCCGGCATTCGCAATCCCTACCCCGCTTACAGCAGCGTCATCGCGGATTTCAACAACGACGGCTGGCAGGATATTTTCTTCGCCAACATCGGCCCGAATTTGCTGTTCCTGAATTCCGATTCGGGGAAATTCCGGCTGGCTTATGCCGAAACCGTTCCCCCTCAAACCGCCAGCGTGCTCTACAGCACCGGCGCGGCGGTCGCGGACATGGATAACGACGGCGACCTGGACCTGTTTGTGGCCAATAAAGACACCCTTAGCGTGCTCTATCAAAACCCCCTGGATAACGCCAATTTCCTGCGCTTCCAGTTGGAAGGGGTGAAGAGCAACCGCAACGCCGTGGGCGCGAAAATTTGGCTCTACCGCGCCGCCGCCCCGGGGGAGCCGGCCAGCCTGGCGGGATACCGCGAGATCGGCAGCAGCGCCGGTTATCTGTCTGCCAGCGAACTGGTCGCCCACTTCGGAGCCGCCGCGGGGGAGTTGTATAACGCCCGGGTGCGTTTCCCCTCCGGCAAGGAAATCTCCCTGCAAAACCTGCTCCCCGGGAAGGTGTACCAGGTCTCGGAAACCGGGGGAATCCGCAAAACCTTCCTGCGCGCCTTCCAGCACCTTTCCCTGATCGTATTGCGGGAAGGGTTCTGGCTGAACGCGCTGCTGTTTTTGATGGTAGTAGGGTTGATCAGCGGTTTCATCATTTTTTCCATCCGCCGCTACCACTGGCAAAATAACCAGACCGCCCTGTTCCTCATCGGGGCCATCGCGCTGGGGTATTTGCTGTTCCTGCTGTTGTCCGGCTACCCGACCTGGCTCATCCTGCTGGCGCAGCTTGGCGCGCTGCTCACCTTCATGATCCTCATCAGCGGGTTCAACGAGAAAATCCAGCGCCTGGAGGCGCAGCGTTACGGGTACCGGCAACTGCTGCAAGAGTTTTCCCAGCAGTTGATTTTCATCAAAAACAACGATGAGCTTTACCGGGAAATAACCGCGGCCATCCAGCGCTCCATGAAGGTGGATTATTGTTGCGCCCTGGAGGTAAAAAATATCGAGCCTGGGGCGAATAGCGTAGCGGCGCCGGGAGCCGTCGCCTGTTTCAAAACCGCGGCCGGCAACTGGAAGGATAAACCGGCCCGCGTGGCGCTCTCCCCGGAGTTGCTAAACCGGTTGCTGCAAGAAGCGGTGATCAACGTTTCGTCCGCCGAAAATGTCTCCTTTGCCCTGGCCGGGGGCAGGCCCCGCCTGGTGTTGTCCCTGGCGCGCAAAGAAAAACTGTTTGCCCTGCTGCTGTTGGGCGAGCGGGAAAACGGGCGTGATTTTGTGGGAGAAGACCTGGGAATCCTGGAAATTCTGGTTCGCCAGGCGGCGATTGCCATCGAAAATAATTTGTATATCGAAGAGAGCAAAACCCTGGCGCAGAAACTCACCGCGGCGGAAGTGCGGGAACAGTACGTGGCGGAATTGGAAACCAAGAACCAGAGCCTGGAGCGCCTCTTCCGGGAGTTGCAGGATACCCAAACCCAGCTCATCCAGAGCGAGAAAATGGCCGCCCTGGGACAGTTGGTGGCCGGCATCGCCCACGAGCTGAATAATCCCATCAGCTTTGTGTATGCCAACATGAAGGAGCTTCAGCAGTACACCCGGGCCATCAGCGAATTGCTGGAAACCCTGGGCGGAAGCCTTTCCCGCAGGGAATTCCAACAACAGTTGCAGGAGAAGCTGGCGGAGCTGGATCAGAAATACGACCTGGCCTTCATTCAGAAGGACATCGACAATTTGATCGGGGAGTCCCTGGTAGGCAGCCAGCGGGTGAAGGACGTGGTGCAGAACCTGCGCAATTTTTCCCGTCTGGATGAAGCGGAATACAAGGCCGTGGATTTGCACGACGGTTTGGAATCCACCCTGCTGCTGCTGAACAATGAGCTGAAAAACCGCATTCAGGTTCATAAACAGTATGGAGAATTACCTACAGTGCATTGCAATCCCGGGCAGATCAACCAGGTGTTCATGAATCTGCTGCTGAACGCCGCCCAGGCCATCCCGGGAAAAGGGGAAATCCGGATTGCCACCCGGCAAAACGGCGAGGAGGTGGAAATCGAAATTCGCGATAGCGGAAAGGGGATTCCGGAAAGCATTCGTAACCGGATTTTCGACCCGTTTTTTACCACCAAGGCGGTGGGCAAGGGCACCGGGTTGGGATTGAGCATCAGCTACAACATCATTCAGAAGCACGGCGGCAGAATCCTCCTGGAGAGCGCGGAGGGGAAGGGAACTGCGTTTACGGTGGTTTTACCGCTGGGGCGCCGTAGGGGCGGGTCGTGACCCGCCCCCGCCGCATCAATGCCGGGGAATCAACGATGGATCCAGTCGAAAAAATTGCCGAAGAAAAGATCCAAGCCGCCATGGAAAACGGGGAATTCGACAACCTCCCCGGCAGGGGCAAGCCCGTTGACCTTCGCGAATATTTCAACGCCCCGGCGCACCTGCGCGCGGCCTTCAGCCTGCTAAAAAACGCCGGGAAGGAAAAAGGAAAAAGGATAAAGGAAAAAGGATGAAAGATGGAGGGTGGAGAGAGGAGAATGGAATTGCAAATTGCGGAGAACATGCCGAATGGCGACGAAGCTCGAACGAGAGATTGCCCAATCCCTGGACGCCCCGCCGGAGTTGCTGAAATACCTGCCGGAGCTGTTAGCGGATTTAGAGGCGTTAGGCGGCTCCCCAAACCTGGTGGCGGAGTTGCTGCGCCCGCTCGGCCTGCCCCGCTCCACCCGGGCGCTCGATTTAGGCTGCGGCAAGGGCGCCGCCGCCATCCGCCTGGCCAAAGAATTCGGCTTCGAAGTACTGGGCGTGGATGGCTTTGCACCGTTTATCGCCGAGGCCCGGCGGCGGGCCG
>WYBG01000070.1 GCA_011526015.1 Deltaproteobacteria bacterium
AAGAAACCCGCCGCCCTTTCTGCCCATTGCGGCCCTGCGGGGTTGTTTCGGAAAGACCTCCTGTCTTCGCGGAAATCACTTTGCGGCGGGAATAATCCGTTGCCCTTCCCCATCTCCCACAAACACCGCTGCGCCGGAAAACCCGGGCGGCGCGCCTCGAAGAACGCGCCCCCCGCAAGGCAAACCGTTGTTTCAGATAATTCCATACCTGAACAGAGTTCTATAAAAAGGTATTTTCTTTTCGAAGTATCCGAACGCTTTGTTGTATTTCGGGGTCAAATCCTGTTTAACCGCGGGAAATTTTGCCACAATATCATCGATGATCGCCTGGTTGGAATTTTCCATATAAGCCCTGCCGGCCGAGTCGGCCATGGTGTAGGGGAGCTCATTCAATTCCGGCTCCAACTCTACGTGAGACCACTTGACCCACAATTTTTCCGAAGAACATTCGTCCAGGCGAATACTGATGAACTGGCCGCCATTGCGGGTAATGTAGAGGCTTCTGCGGCGCTGCTCGTTCACCAGCACTTTTTTCAAGGAGTAAGGGTCGATATGGATTTCCGACATTAGCCGCTTGAATTCATCCCTTTCCGACGGTTTTACCAGGCCCAGGAGCGGATGTTTATCTTCTGCGGAACTGCCCTTGGGAGGAAACTCCACTTCGAACTTGATCTCCCCGCGATTTCGCCGGTTATCATCGATGTCATTTATTTTTACCTGCACCAGCTGGCGCCCGCTTTTTTTATGAGTGGGGTCGGTGAGGTTAACGCGCTGGCGGATGCGAATGCCGCTCTGGCGGTTCAACATATCCAGTTCAGGCGTATCGAAGTAAATATCGCTGAAATATTCATCCATCCAGTAGGAATCCAGAGCGGGATCCAGGCTTTTGATAAACGATTTATCATTGACCAGCCGTTCGACCATGTAATTCCAGACCTCCTCTTTCAGCTCGTCCGGCACCGCCAGCTTGTCTTCATTTTCGATGCGCAGATCGAAAGACTTTCCAATAATATGGTCTGCGGTCGGGTTGGTTTTCACTTCTGTGGAGGAACACCCCCCGGAAAGGAATCCCGCCAGGCCGGTTATTCCGGCCAGTATCACTAAATTTATGAATTTATTTGCCATATCGGTACCCTTCTCTTTTACTGTTGTTGCAAATTCATGGGAATGAGAGCATATAAAGCGCCTTTAAAAAGCGCGATCAACCTCCCGGAGATTCTCAACCTCCGGGAGGTTAAATTCTATACGTCTATTGGGCGATTTCCCGCCGGACCGGAACATTGGGAAAAATTCCCGGCGCGGCCAAAGCCTGCGGTTTGAACTCCTCCGGCAGCCATTCCGGGTAGGCCAGCTCCGCTGCGAACCGTTGCCCGAACAGCGGCGCGAGCAGGTAACCATTCCGCTCCGCCCCGGCAAATTCAATCGCGGTGGCCTGCTCGATCTGCCCCGGGATGAGCTTATCCGATACCGAGCTATAGACCTTGATTTTCCCCTTCGAGAAATAATCCTCTTCGATCATTTCCTCATTCCCGGAGAAAACGCAGTTCACGAACTCCCCGGAAGAGCCGCCGAACATGGGTTTTTTGCGATAAGCCCCGATAGCCAGGCGGTTGTTGATGAAGGTGGAATTGGCCACCCGGGGATGGGAGAGGTCCTTGGGCGCCACCCCGATGTCGTTGCCGATGAACAGGCAGTTGACCACGGTGAGATAGGAGTTTTCGCCCACGCTGATCCCTTTGTCGCTCAAATTCTCGAAGGTGCAGCCGCTGATCACCAGGTCCCGCGCCCCGGATACGTCCAGGCCGTCGCCGTTGAAGCCGCTCTTGCGGAAGGTGCAGTTGCGCACGATCCCGGTGCAGAAGTCCAGGTCAACCATGTCGGCGGCGGAGTTCTCGAAGAGCACGTTTTCCATCAAGATATGCCCGTATTTCAAATTCAGGCAATCTTCGCTCTGCATGTCAATGAATTTGGAATCGGTCAATTCCAGGTCCCCGCCGTGCACCGCAAAGCCCCCGGTAAACAGGATGCCGTTGATGTGCGCCTGGTCGCCGTCGCGGAATTCGGTATGTTTCACGATCACTTTCCGGTCCGTGGGGCGGATCACCGCCACGGCGTTGTAAGGCTCCCCGCTGCCGTCGCCGTGAATTTTGATCGGCTGCTCCGGGGTTCCGATGGAGTAGAGGCCGCCGTAGGAAAGCAGCACTATCCGCGGTTTGAGGGTCAGATCAGTTCCCGGCTGAATCACCAAAGGAACGTTCTTGGGGATGATCACCGTCTCGGCGATAGTGACCTTGCCCTTCAATTCCACCGCTCCCGGCCTTTCCTGGCTGGGAGAGAACTGGGGATGCTTCGCCAGGAACTGCTCCCGGGTGTAGTTGGGAGCGTCCAGGTCGAAGGGCGCGGAGGCGTCGAAAGCGGTAATTCCGGTGCATTGCGCGGGGGTTGCATCAGTCTGGCTGATCACCATGGAGGGCATTTGAAAACCGCTAACGGCGTTCATGGCCGCCACGTGAATGGTTGGAGGAACCCAGTTCAGCGGGCTGCGCAAGACCGGGGCCAATTTGCCGGTCAAGAACATGCGCACCCTGCCGGACATGGTGTCATAATATTCCCAGTAAACGTTCTCGATGGGAGCGCCGGTATATTTCAGTTCCGGGAAAATATATCTATCGAAGGTCAAACGGATCAGGCCGTCCTGCGCAACGGTGGTTTGCAGCAGGGCGTCTTCTTTATCCAACTTGCCATTGTTATTGGAATCTTCGTAGAGGCGATATTCCCCTTCCAGGGTGAAAAGGGTGTCGCTGATCTGGATTTCCTGCAGCTTGGTCCCGCAGAAATTCAGAGAAGCCAACTCCAGCGCGACCCGGTCGTGAGATTCCAGCTTGTACGTAAAATTGGCGCTGGAATGGCTCATCACTTTGTGAACCCGGGCGAGATTATATTGCAAATTTTTTCTGACGATGTCTAATTTATAAGCCTGGTTAGGGGTGGAGAGCACGTCGGCCCAAAAAACCGGCCGTATGGGCTCATAAATTGCGTCGAATTTCTGCATCATGGTTTTGCCGCCATCCGCTACCCTCTCCCAGAGCAGCTTATTGCGCTCGAAGCGCAGCCAGGGATTTTCCAGGGTGGCGCGCTGGATTTCGTCCGGGCCTTTTTCGTTCCAGAAATCGATGGTGCCGGGCTCTTTGGGCAGCCTCACCAGGTGCACGTCCCAGGGAACCGGCTCCAACTGTCCCAGGCTGGGATCATAAAACAGGCGCAGGTTATCCGACCCGAAGCGCACGTGGTTGGTGTTGCAGAGGGTGGTTATGTTGCGGAATTGCAGATACTTTTCCCAGTTCAGCACTTCCCGCACGCGCTTGAAATTTTCTTCCGTGGGATTGAGAGAGTGATCGATCAGCACCTGGAAAGCGTTCATGGCCAGGCGCCCGTCGCGTTCCACCAGGCGGCGCTGGGAGCCGATATCGAAACGGGCGTCGGAAGTCGCCGGAATGCCGAGGTCGGTGTACTGCTCGAAGTGCATCACCCGGTCGTTCTGCCCGAAAATGGTGGTTTCCGGTCTTTTGTGATACGCCAGCAGGGGCTTGTCGAAGTGTTCCACCTCGTAATACACCCCTTGCAGCACCCCGTTGATTCTCAGGATAACCATCTGGTCGCGGGGAGACACCAAACCGGCCTCCCGCATTAACGAGTTCACGTAGTGCGCCAGGATGTACTCCCGGT
>WYBG01000518.1 GCA_011526015.1 Deltaproteobacteria bacterium
GACTCAAGTTTCGATCCGGGTTAAAACAGGATTCCCAGGGCAGTCAACAGATTCAGGAATTCCGGTTGATCCATGATAAACTGCGCCCAGAAGAGCCAGCGCAGGGATAGTTTGTTGGCGCCGATGGCGCGTTTTTCTAACAATTTGCTGTTATTGGTAAAGTTGAGATCCATGGCCACTTTATGGTCCGGATCCACCGTTGCGGAAACGATGCGCGCCGGCTTGATGTAGCTAAATTTTTTCCACAACGCTTTGCCGTCCCAGGTCTCCCGCACCACCTCGCCGTTGTCGAACAGCACTTCCACTTCCACCGGGAAAGTGAAATCTCCCAGGCGGCGAATGTTTACCCAATTTTGATACAATACCGGCGGTTTTTCGGAAACTGCGGAGTCAACTGTAGCGGTGTCTGCAAGGGAATCGCCTTCCGCGTCCTCATCGGGAACGCCGGCGGCGCCGGCGGTTTCCTCCAGCCCGACGGAGAAGTCATAATCATACCCCTGGGGCGCTTCGACTTCGCGTGACAACACCCGGTCAACGCTATAATCCAAAACCGCGTTGGTATAAAGCGCCTGCGCGAAAAACTCGCTCAAATCCTGCCCCGCTACTTCATTGGCCACGGCAATGAAATCCCCGCTGCGGGGATGTTTGAAGCGCCAGCGCTCTAAGTAAGTGCGCAGAATCCGGGCCATGGTTTCTTCGCCCAGGTAGTTCTGCAAGGTCAGCAGCATCATTGTCGGTTTGCTGTATGAATTGACCCCGTAACTCCGGCTGGAATAGTACTCCCAGGCTTTCCGCACCATGCGATCGAAATCCGGCGCGGAAAGATAACCGAGGCGCTGGTACTGGCGGTTATCCAACCGGATTCCCAAAAAATCGATCATGCCGCCGGCGGGACGGTAGTAATCATCCATGATTTGCATTTCGGAGAAGCTGGTAATGCCCTCATCCAGCCAGCTTTCCTCGAATTCGTTGGAAGCGACCATGTGGTACCAATAGTTGTGGCCGAATTCGTGGATAACCACGGCCTCCGGCAGCCGGATGCCCTCCGGAATCCCATAGGAAGTACCGGCGGTGATCAGGGTCGGATATTCCATGCCGCCGGTTTCGCGAGCGCCCCGGCGGGGATCGATGACGGTTAAATTCGGAAAGGGGTAATCGCCGTAGCGCTTCCGGAAGGCTTCGATGGCGACCCTGGCCGCCTCCACGTGGCGGGGGCCCTGGGCGGCGTGGTCCGGCTGCATCAGCGCCCGGATATCCACCTCATCCGCCCGCCCTTTGAATTCCACGAATTCCGGGCTGGCGGTCCAGGCGAAATCATGCACGTCTTCGGCGTGGTAAAAATGGATGGCGGTTCCGTCGCCGTTCGGCAGCGGCTCGCCCACCCGGCTGCCGGTCGCGCCCACGATATGGTCTTCCGGCAGGGTAATCCAGACGTTATAGACCCCGAAATCGGCGAAAAACTCCGAATTGGTATGGAACTGGTGGCAATTCCATTCCCCGTCGAGGTAAACCCCGGCTTTGGGAAACCATTGCCCGACCATGAAAAATTCTTCTTGAGCGCCGGTGCGGGCGTAGGGCGGTTCGGGGAGTTGGGCGGTAAAATCAATAAACAGCAGCAGCGAGTCGCCGGGGAGCAGCGCTTCCGGCAGGGGCAGGCGCAGCACGGTTTTATCCTCGAGGTGCCCCGGGGTATCAGGCTGAACGTAACGGGCTTGCGCGGTTACATCCCGTCCCGCCGCCAGGCGAGCGGCCTGGTAGGCGCGGTTATGGAAAAACCTGGCGCTGCTGCGGTAGGAAGATTTCGGCAGCAAGACCATGCGGTTGATCTCGCTGTAGCCCCATCCCTCTTGCGTTTCCGGTAGCCCGCGAAAACGCCGCCCCGCTTCCAGCATGAAAGTGGACTGGTTGTTGCGAAATGCGTTCAGGTAGAGGTGCAAATACAACTCGCTGATCTGTTCCGGGGAGGTATTTTTCCAGGTGAGCACTTCCTGTCCCCGCAGCAGCCGTTTGGGAACATCTAAGGAAACCGCGATATCGTAATTGGCAATGCGGGGGCTGAGCGGTTCCGGGAAAAGCGCCGGGGGATCCGGAAACCGGGGAGAACGGGCGAACGCTGTCAGGCAGAGAATCAAACTTAGGCAGGAAGAAAAAGAGAGTGTAAATCTCATGAAAACGCTCCGTTCGACGTTGTGGATGCGGAAATTACCGAATACCGGTGAATAAATCAAGCACTTCGCAAAGCGCATGGCGCATGGCGCAGAGACAGGGAACTGGGAATATTACACTCTGTACCTGCGCTCTGCGCCACGGCAGAGTTTTAGAATGCCTTGCTTTCCAAATCTATTTTTTGTAAACTTGCCAACTTTTGGAGGAATTGATGACGGTAACCAAGGCGGATTTAACCAATCTTTTGGCGGAGGCCACCGGCCTCACCAAAGCAGACATCGAAGTAGTGATCAACGGATTTTTGTATAACGTGATGGAATCCATCCAAAACGGCGACCGGGTGGAAATTCGCGGGTTCGGCAGTTTTCATGCCAAAGAACGCGACGCCCGGGTGGTAAAAAATCCCCGTACCTTGAAAGTGGTTCCGGTAGATCACCGCTTTGTCCCCGTATTTCGACCGGCAAAGTTTTTCCGGGAGAGCGTCAACCGGAAGCGTTTAGCGAAGCAGCAGCGGGAGAGCGATGGCGAAAAAATGTAAAAACTGCACCGCCGCGCTTCCGGAAAATGCTCAATTTTGCCCCGCCTGCGGAACGCAAGTTCTGCCCTCCGAACCGGTTGCCTGTCCTGAGTGCCAGGAAAAAAATGCGCCCGGGGCCAACTTCTGCAAGAATTGCGGCGCGACGTTGGCTCAACCCGCAACATCGAAATCCCCCGGCGCTGCATCGTTTGATCCGCGGTATTGGCGGGTTATTTTGAGCATTGCCGGTATTGCGCTGTTGGTGGTTGGGATTTACTATTATATCGGATTTGTAAAAACCGTTGAAGGCAAGGGCGACCCTCACCCGCAGGTAACTCCCCGGGCGCAAACGCCTGCCGTAGAGGAGGAGCATAATCACCCCGCGCCCGGCGAGGAAGATATTCGCGCCGCCGCGGAGCGCGTGAAGGCGGACCCGGAGAACGCGGCGCTCAACATGGAAATGGGCAATATTTTTTTTGACAGCGGGCGCTTTTCCGAAGCGATTCCCTACTATGAAAAAGCCCTGGGCCGCGAGCCCAACAACCCGGACGTGATGGTTGACCTGGGGGTTTGCTATTTCAACCTGGAAGATTACCGGAAGGCGCAAGAGCAATTCGAGCGGGCCTTGAAAATCGATCCCCAACATATCAACGCCCTCTACAATATGGGGGTGGTGTCGGTTCAGTTCAAAGAAATCAACAAGTTGATCGAATACTGGGGAAGGTTGCGGGAAGTAGCGCCCAATTCCCCCCAGGCGCAGCGCGCGCAAATGATTTTGAATGAGCTTCATCGCAACGTAGATGGCGGGATGGGTTCCGGCAATTCGCAGTAAAGGGATAAAGGTTGAAGGATATTAAGGATAAACGGGCTTTTGCGATAACGCCCACACTTGAACACTAAGAGGGTGTTTGAAAAATCCAAAATTTGCCACGAAGACCCTAAGACACAAAGTTTTCACTAAGATTTTTAAGACTTTTTTGTGATTTCTTTGGAACTTTGTGGCTTAGTGGCGAATTTTCAAACACCTTATAAGACACGGACGATGTTTGATTTAACAAAAAACCTGTTTCACGGAACCTTCAAACGAAAGGAGTGATTTTATGCCCTGTGGTCGCAAACGGAAACGCCATAAAATGGCGACGCACAAGCGCAAAAAACGTCTTCGCAAGAATCGCCACAAAAAGAAAATCCGTTAGTCGAAAAGCGTAGGGGTCCACTCTACGCTTTTTCGCATCCACCTTAC
>WYBG01000071.1 GCA_011526015.1 Deltaproteobacteria bacterium
ATCACAGAGTTTCGGCATAGCTCCACTTCCTGGCTGGCATAATTTCTCAGTTCCTCTGTGCTCTCTGTGTTCTTTGCATGGTGAGTTTATCGAACCATGTGGCAAATTTCAAATATTTTTGGATAGTCTTATGATGAAGCGGGTCTTTTAACGGCCCGCTTTTGTTTTACGGAGCGTTGTAACCCTCCCGGCTCGAGGGCATCTAAAGTTTGCCCAAAGGAGGTAAACGTTGAAAGCTGTCAATCAAAATATACCTGAAATACTCAGACAACATAAGCGAATTGCGGTGGTGGGGCTTTCCGACAGCCCTTCCCGGCCCAGCTACGGGGTAGCCAGGGCAATGCAGATGAACGGCTACCAGGTGATTCCGGTAAACCCGGCCGTCGAGGAGGCGCTGGGGGAAAAGAGCTATGCCAGCCTGCTGGATATTCCCGGGGAAATTGACCTGGTGGATATCTTCCGCCGCCCGGAGCACGTGGATGAAATCGTCGATCAGGCGATCCGAAAAGGTGCCAAAGCGGTCTGGATGCAATTAGGAGTGATTAACAACGCGGCGGCGCAAAAAGCCCTGCAAGCCGGGCTGGAGGTGGTGATGGATCGCTGCTGGAAAATTGAATATTTGAGCCATCAAGCATAATTGCTGATTCAAACATGTTGAGGAGTTCAGAAAATGCCTATTTTCGAGTATCGTTGCAAAGAGTGCGGTGAAAAGTTCGAGACATTGGTTTTTTCGTCTGCCCGGCCGGAGCCGGTGAAATGTGAAAAGTGCGGCAGCGAGCAAACCGAAAAATTGATGTCCGCCTTTGCCTCCGGCGGCCTGAACGCCGGCAGCAGTTATAATGGAAGCGGAGGAGGGTGCGCTTCCTCCGGCGGCTTTAGCTGAGGGATTTAATACAAGCCGGCAGGTTGCCGGCCAAAGGTTGAGGCAGGAACATTTACTGCGAAAGATCATAAACTGAGCTTTTTACCGATACTCGATGCTCGATACTGGATGCTGGATTAGCCGGTTTATCGAGCATCTTGAAAAGCTCAGAATGTGGCCTTGGGGAGTATATTAATCCCCAGAGAACCGGGGGCGATGGATCATTTGCCCCCTTTCTGTTTTCTTCCCTCTTTATCTTGCCTTTTCGGAAAATCTTCCATTTGTTTCTTCTGCGGGAATTTCGTAATTTCAGGCGCTCCTGTTGCCTATAATTAATGAAGTTATTGGCCGCATGGAGCGGGCGCATGGCAAATTGCACCCCGGTTTGGCAGGGTGTTTTCCAATACTCTGAATTCAATGCCAATTGGCGTACCCCCATAAAGAGCACCCTTAAGGCGTAATCAAGAGACTACATAATGAGCGGGAACGGCTCCCGAAACCATCATCTTAAAGATCCGATCTCTTATGAAATCAACGCTCCTGTTCGCTTTGAGTTTATGGTTGGTTTACAGCGGGTGCAAATCCACTCCCGAATCGGTTGCCATCGAAGATATCGCTTCTCCGCCGCGGGCAACGGAAGCAGATCAGAAATACGCCGGCGCCTTCTCTGCCCTGGAGGGGGTCTGGGAAGGCGTGTTTAGCGTGTACGAGGATTCCCTGGGCCAAACCCAGGGCATTTCCCAACCCCAAAGCCTAATGGAAATCAATCTCGCGGAGCTAAACCTTCGCCCCCTGCACATGCAGGAAACCCGGGTGGAATATGTTTCCCAGAATCCCTATTTTCAGCAGGTAACCATTCGCGACGTGCATACCGATGAAAACGGCCAGAAGCGCGAGGTTGTCAGCCGGGGGGCCTGTAAAGTACAGGACGGCAAGTTGTGGTACGTGCTCAAAAAATCCAGCGAAACGCTGGTTTACCAGGGGAAGCGGATTCGTACAAATGTTTTTATCTGGCAGCGGAATTCCCGCGACCCTCTTCAAATCGAGTATTATGCGCAGATGATCGAAGGAGATTTTTACAAAATCTGGGGATGGGGGTATTACCGCAATGACGATATAAACCTGTCCCCCCGGGTTTGGTTCGTGGGAGATTATTACAAAATCCAGTAAACTACCGTCCCGACTGCACCACCGGGATCACAGGATGGCTAAACAAGGGAACAAGAAATTTGCCGCCATACGATCTATTCTCATATTTGAAAGACTCAAATCCCCTTGAACAATCTCCCAATGCTTCTGCCCGGCATCCTTTTTCCCCCGCTGAAGGCGACTTCCCTGCTCTCCTCCCGGTCGAGCAAATGCCCCCCGCCGCCCGCATCGAGCAGGAACGAATCGAGGGCATTATCTACCCCAAATATATTGCCGAGTTTTGGACCGCCCGGCAGCGCCAGGCCGCTTCGCTGCACGAGATTTCCTACCGCGCTTGCTTCAAACCCCAGCTTCCCCGGTTTTTCATCAATTTATTCACCCGCCCGGGCGATACGGTGTACGATCCCTTCGCCGGACGCGGCACCACCGCCATCGAGGCGGGCTTGCTGGGCCGCAGGGTGATCTCCAACGACGTCAATCCCCTCAGCAAAATTCTTACTTTCCCGCGTTTTTTTGCGCCGGACATTAACCAATTAGCCGGGCGGCTTTCCGAAATCCCCTTTCAGGCAGCCGCCCGCGCCGGCATCGACCTCTCCATGTTCTACCATCCCGATACCGAAGCGGAGATCGTTTCCCTGCGGGAATATCTGCGCGCGCGCAAACAAAACGGCGAAGAGGATGCCCTCGACGCCTGGATTCGCATGGCGGCCACCAACCGCCTCACCGGGCATTCTCCCGGTTTCTTTTCGGTGTACACCCTTCCCCCCAACCAGGCGGTTTCCGCCGCGCAGCAGCGCAAAATCAACGCCAAGCGGAATCAAACGCCGGAATACCGGGATACCCGTAAGCTGATCTTCAAAAAATCCCGCCAACTGCTCTCCAATCTTTCCGCGGCGCAAATCGAAGCCCTGAAGCGCGCCGGGGAAACCGCTCTTTTTCTGAGCGAAGACGCCCGCCGCACCTCGGAAATACCCGACGGCGCCGTGCAGCTCACCGTTACCTCCCCGCCGTTTCTGAACGTGGTGCAGTACGCCGCGGATAACTGGCTGCGCTGCTGGTTCAACGGCATCGACGCGGCCGCGGTGGGGGAGCGTATCACCATGGCCGCGACATTGGAGAGCTGGAGCGCGGTGATGGCGGCGGTTTTTGCAGAGTTGTTCCGAATTACCCGCCCGGGCGGTTGGGTGGCTTTTGAAGTGGGCGAGGTGCGCGACGGCCAAATCCGCCTGGATGAACACGTGGTTCCCCTGGGCTTGCAGGCCGGCTTCCGCTGCCGGGGAATCCTGATCAACGAGCAGCAATTCACCAAAACCGCCAACATCTGGGGGGTTCAAAACAATCGCAAAGGGACCAACAGCAACCGGATTGTGCTGTTTCATAAAGGATAAACAGCAATGCCCAACCGTAAACCGGATTACCGCAAAGCATTTTGGAAAAATTTACCCCCGGGGTCTTACGCCATCGTCCTGGCGGCGATCTTTTTTACCTTTTCCAACATCGGGTTTATTGTGGATATTCTCAACGCCGGCCGGCTGCCCGCCGGCAAACTGCTGGGGAACGTCATCTTTGCCGGGCTGACCGCCATCGGCTACGTGCACTCCTTCACCCGGAATATGAAAATCTTCCCCCTGGTGCTGCTCTTCCAGATCGGCTTTACCGTCTTCCTTGCCCAACCGGATGGAACTATGCCCGATGAACCGGTCTCGAAGTCCCGCCTGGTGCTGGATGGGTTGGGGATTATGTTCTTTATGATCCTCGGCTACGTTTTCTTTATCATTTTCATCTCCCGGGAGGGCCGGAAGCAGATTATTCTTCGAACCGAGATGAACCTGGCCCGGGAGATGCACGAAGTGCTGGCCCCAGCGATTCATTTCCGGGAAGATCATCGCTTCGAAATCTATGGCCGCACCCTGCCCGCGGAAGAGGTGGGGGGAGATTTGCTGGACGTGTACCGCGGCGAAAGCCTGCTCACCGCCTACATTGCCGACGTCTCCGGCCACGGCGTCGCCGCCGGTTTGCTGATGGGCATGTTCAAAAGCGCCATGCACGCCCACCTGCAACAGAACCTGCCCCTGCCTGAAACCCTTAACCGCGCCAACCGCTCCCTCTACCACCTCAAGAAAAAAACCATGTTCCTTACCTGCGCCTGCATTCGCTTTAGCGAATCGAAAACCGCGGAATTTTCCCTGGCCGGCCACCTGCCCATCCTGCATTACCGGGCGGAAAGCGCTTCCCTGGAACATTTGCGCATTTCGCAAATTCCCCTTTCCGTAAAACCGGATTATGAATTTAGCAGCCGGCAAATATCCTATTCACCGGGCGACTGGTTCGCGCTGTTCACCGACGGCCTCATCGAAACGGTTGACGCCAAAGACCGCGAATTCGGGCTGGAACGGTTGGAAAAGCTCTTGCTGGAAAACCGCTCTCTTCCGCCGCAGCAATTATTCGAGACCGCCCTGGCGGAGATCAACCGCCATGGCGCCCAGACCGACGACCAGACTTTCCTGGTGATCCGCTGTTTGTAATCCCGGCGCAGGGAACCGCCGTTCACCCAAAATCTTAAAGAGAAGGAAATCCCATGAAGATAAATCTTCTTGCCGGGGGATTTTTTATCCTCACCCTTATCCCGGGAGGTATCCATACCATGCACGCCCAACCCAGGCAGAAGCTCACCCTAAATGACATTTTTGTTTCCGACAAGTTCCGGGGAAAAACCATCGAGGATCTCCAATGGTTGCCGGACGGCTCCGCGTTTACCTTCACCCGCAAAAGCGAAGAAAACGGGGCGGCGGACATCTACCGCCATCAAGTGAAAACCGGCCAGGAAACCCTGGTGCTCAAGAGCGGGGAATTGCAATACCAGGGCGCCGCGGTAGAAATCAGCGACTACCAGGCCACCGGGATGCAGAATTTTTTACTGCTTACCGGGAAGAAGAAAAAAATCTGGCGGCGCTCCTTTACCGCCCCGCACTATTTGTATAATATGAAAACGAAAAAACTCATCGCCCTGGCGAAGAACGACCCGGGACTGCAGACCGTGGCGCTTTCGCCTGAGGGCAAATGGGTCGCCTACGTGAAGAACAATAATCTCTATGTCGCTGAGGTGGAAAACGGGGAATCCCGCCAGTTGACCTTCGACGGTTCCGAAGATATCCTCAACGGGGTGTTCGACTGGGTTTATGAAGAGGAATTTGGCCGCGCCGACGCCTATCGCTGGTCGCCGGACGGGCAGAAAATCGCCTTCTGGCGCACCGACCAGGCGCGAGTGAAAACCTTTTTTCTGCTGGATGAATTGCCGCGTTATAGCGCGCCGGAACCGATGAAATATCCCAAAGTGGGAGAGCAGAACGCCATCGTAAAGATCGGGGTAGTGGACATTACCACCGGCAAAACCGCGTGGATGGATATTGGAGAAAACGAA
Source organism: Deltaproteobacteria bacterium (assembly GCA_011526015.1). GTDB lineage: Bacteria > Calditrichota > Calditrichia > RBG-13-44-9 > J075 > JABWBP01. The sequence goes on from WYBG01000071.1 coordinate 5,433, forward strand.
GACATTTACATTCCCCGCATCGATTGGACCAACTCTTCCCGCACCCTGGCGATTCAGCGCCTGAATCGCAAGCAGAATCAGCTGGAATTGCTGCTCGCCGGCGCGGACTCCGGCGGCAGCCGGGTAATCCTCACCGACGCCGACCCGGCCTGGGTGAGCGTGACCAACGATTTTATCTTCCTGAAGCTAAGCGATCGCTTTGTCTGGACTTCGGAAAAAAGCGGCTATCGCCACGTCTATCTTTCCGATTACAGCGGGCGGGAAATCGCCCAATTGACCCGGGGCGACTGGGAAGTAAGCTCCGTGATCGGTGTGGATGAAAAAGAGGGGTGGGTATATTTTTACGGGCGCAAAGACTCTCCCATCGAGCAGCATATTTACCGGGTAAGCCTGGCGGGGCAGAATTTGCAGCGCATTTCCCCCGCTCCCCTCACCTGGCACCGCGCCGACTTTTCCCCGGACTTCCGCCATTACGTCGCTTTTTCCTCGGATGCACGAACCCCCACCCAGGTTAGCTTGTGCAACAGCGACGGCAGCCTGGCGCGCATGCTGGAGGAGAATCAAATTCCGGCGCTGGCGGAGTATGGCATAGTGTATCCCGAATTTCTCACCATAACCGCTTCCGACGGGGCGCAGCTCAACGCCTGGATGATGAAACCGGCGGATTTCGACCCCGCAAAAAAATACCCCGTGATCGTGTACGGCTACGGCGGCCCCGGCTCCCAGACGGTTACCAACCAGTGGGCCGGCGGGGAAGCCTTCCGCAGCCTGCAGCGCACCCTCTGGCACCAGTTTATGACCGAGAAAGGCTACATCATCTTCTCCCTGGATAACCGCGGCGCCGGCGGTCGGGGCAAGGCGTTCAAGAACTTAGCCTATGGGGATATTTCCAAATGGGCGGTGCAGGACCAGATCGAAGGAGCGAAATACCTGGCCGGTTTACCCTACGTGGACGCCTCCCGGATCGGTTTTTGGGGCTGGAGTGGCGGCGGGTACTTAACCTGCATGGTGCTGACCCGGGGGGCGGAATATTTCGTCGCCGGGATCGCGGTCGCCCCGGTAACGGATTTTCGCAACTACGATACCATCTGGACCGAGCGCTACATGGGCTTGCTCAGCGAAAACCGCGACGGTTACGAGGCCGCCAACGTGCTCAACTACGCCGATTTGTTGAAAGGCAAGCTGTTATTGATCCACGGCGGCGGGGACGACAACGTCCATCCGCAGAATACCATGCAGCTCGCGGAGGCGTTGATCGCCCAAAATAAGCAATTCGATATGATGCTCTACCCCAACCGCAACCACGGAATCGGCGGGGGGAACGCCTCGCGGCATCTCTACGCGCTGATGGTCAGGTATTTTGAGGAGAACTTGTAGCTGCAGGCAATTTTTTGATTTTGGTTTCGGAATGGTTTTGTGTAAGTTTAAAGAAAAATCAATACAGGAGACCCACATGAACCGAGCCAAACTCCGCCAGCAGTTGATCCACCACGAAGGTTTGCGCCTGAAACCCTACCGCGATTCCCGGGGGATTTTGACCATCGGGGTGGGGCATAACATGGAAGCGTACCCCGTGGAGAAAATTTTGAACCGCACCGTCGGCCCGCAGGGAATTACCGAGGCGGAAGCCATGAAAATCCTGGATTTTGATATTGACCGGGTAATCCGCGACGTGGAAAACAATATTTCCGCCTATAAACGCGAATCCGAACCCCGCCAGCACGTGTTGTTGGACATGGCCTTCAATTTAGGGATCAACGGGCTGCTCCGGTTCCAATATATGCTGGCGGCGCTGGAGCGGCGGGATTATAAACGCGCCGCGGATGAGATGATCAATTCCGCCTGGGCCGGCCAGGTAAAAGGAAGGGCGATCCGCCTGGCCAATATGATGCGCAATAACACTTCCTTTGAAAACAGCAGCGATAAAGTGTACAGCGGGGGAGCGGCCGCGCCCCCGGCCGGCCAGCCCGGAGGCGGTTATCCCGATCGCGGGCAGGCGGGCGGCTCCGGCGGCGGGGGAGGCGGCTACCCCGATCGCGGGCAATCAGGCAGTTCCGGCGGCGGCAGGGGCGGCAGCGGCGGCTCCGGCGACGATTCTACCGGGCGGCCATAGAAAATTTTCAAGTGGCTCTGTGGTTAACTACCTAAATTTCGCCCAAAATAGCGGCGAGTTGCCATAGAGGAACAGGACTTGACGAAGCGGCGGTGATAGGTTATCTGTATAGGAAAGATTAAGTATCCTTACAGGAGGCTATCCCCATGAACGAGTCTATCAGAAGTAACGAGAATTTTCAACAGCAACTTTCTGCTCGGGCAACGTATCCGCTCGGTGAACTACACCTTGACGAATTCCCGGCGGCGGATTATTTTTTGAATTTTGTTTTCCAGTTGGCTGGTAGCAGATCGGTGATCTGCTGATAGGGATAATCAGAAATACGGCCGAT
>WYBG01000072.1 GCA_011526015.1 Deltaproteobacteria bacterium
CTTACGCTGGCCAATCATCATTTCAATCCGTTCTTTAGCGGCATGATTGGCTACAAAAATCGAATGGATGTATCCCGGCCTGACCTGGTCGGGAACCAGGCCTTCGGCCATGATCTTACGCTTAGAACCATCAAGGTCATTCCACCAATCGTTTTGGATGATTTTCCATTGCTGTTGAAGGATTTTCATGCCTTCCGGGGTTGGATAAAACCGGGTTGGATCGTTTGCAGCATTTCCATCGGTGATGAAAACTCCTGGTTCATTCAACACTCCCGCAGCCACGCCTACAACGGCAAGATTCTGCCTATCCTTTTCATGCACCACTCGATACATCATGGGGTTGCGCGGTTGGAAATAGAGGTTAGCATACTCCCACAGGCTTCGCCGGTCAGGGGTAGGTTTTTCTTTGCGCTTGCTGATGATGCCCCGGTCATAAACCGGTGTAAAGGGTATCTCCCTCGCTTCGATACTTGCATGAGATAAAATACCCCGCTCAAGAATGGAGGGCAGGTTGTTAATATGGGTGATGTAGTAGAGACTCTTGATCTGAAGCTTCTTCATAAATCATTTCTTTCTAATTGTAATTATTCCACCACCCGCAAATTCGCGTACTCGGCAATCAATTTCTTCAATCCTTTGCTCTTGAAGAACACCGAAAGCCTGGTGCCGGCGCTGCCGCGCTCCACTCCCAGGATTTGCCCCCGGCCAAATTCATCGTGAATCACCCAGTCGCCGATTTTGTACTCGGGATGATCCAGCATTTCCGAGGCGTACGCGGATACATCCCGGGGCGATTCCTCGAAACGGATGCGCTGCTGGCGGGATTTCCGGTACTGGGAACCGAAATTATCATAGATCTCCTCGTTTTTGTACTCTTCCGGAATTTCCTCTAAAAATTTAGAGGAAGTATTGATAAACGATGCGCCGTAATCGTTCCCGCTGAAGCGCCGCCGCTGCCGCGCCCATACCAGGTAGAGGCTGTCCTTGGCCCGGGTCATACCCACGTAAAAAAGCCGGCGCTCCTCTTCTAAATCATCCGGGTTGCCGAAGGTGCGGGAGAGCGGAAATAGCCCCTGTTCCATCCCGCAAATGATCACCACCGGGAATTCCAGCCCCTTGGCGCTGTGCAGGGTCATCAGGGTGACCGCGGAGAAGCCGGGGTCCCAGCGGTCCACGTCGGTGAGCAGGGAAACGTCCTCCAGATATTTTTCCAGGGTGGCTTCCCCGGGAAATTCCCCGCCTGCCGCGCCCCGCGCTTCGGTAAAGCTGGCGATGCTGTTCAGCAATTCATTGATATTTTCCAACCGCGCTTCATCGTCCGGCAGGGTGCTGAGTTCATAGGGGTTCTTCAAAGCGAAGGTTTTTACCACCCCGGCGGCAACCTCGAAGGCGCTGGCAGTTTTCAACTCCTTGCGGATCGTTTCCAGAGTGCTCACGAAAGAGTGAATCTTATCCTTGATCCCGGAAGATAAATCTTTGATTTCCAAGACCTCCAACAACGCCTGGTACAGCCCGGTTTGCTGCTCCGCGGCGTACTGTTCCAATTTTTGCTGGGTAGTCATCCCGATGCCCCGGGCGGGGTAATTGACGATCCGCCGCAGCGCCACGGCGTCGCGGGGGTTGACGATCACCCGCAGGTAGGCCAGCACGTCTTTGATCTCTTTGCGCTCGTAAAAGCGAGTGCCGCCCACGATGACGTAAGGAATATTGGCCCGGCGCAGTTTGTCTTCCAGGGCGCGGGACTGGGCGTTGGTACGGTATAGCAGCGCGATATCGTTGTAAGAAAGCCGGTTTTTCGCCATCTCGCTGCGGATGACATTGACCACTTCCAACCCTTCCCCACCCTCGTCGGAGGCGCCGATCACGCGGATTTTTTCCCCACCGGTTTTGCGGCTCCAGAGGTTTTTGCCCAACCGCTTCTGGTTATTGCTGACCACGGAGTTGGCCGCGCTCAGAATAACCTGGGTAGAACGGTAGTTTTGCTCCAGCCGCACCACCTCGCAATCCGGGTAATCCTTTTCAAAACTGAGGATATTTTCGATATCCGCGCCGCGCCAGCGGTAGATGCTCTGGTCCTCATCGCCGACCACGCAGATGTTGCGGTGTTTTGCGGAGAGCTGCCGCACCAGGTAATAATGCGCTTTATTGGTATCCTGGTACTCATCCACCAGGATGTATTTGAACTTGGACTGGTATTTTTCAAGAATGGCAGGTTCTTTGGTGAACAAATCCAGGGGTTTGATCAGCAAATCGTCGAAATCGAAGGCATTATTGCGGCGCAGGGCGGTTTCGTATTCCCAATAAATTTTAGCGATCTGGCGCTCCACCAGGGTGCCGGCGCGGCGTTCGTACTGCTCCGGCCCGAGCATTTTATTCTTGCTGTCGCTGATAGCATAGTGCGCCTGGCGGGGTTTGAGGATGCTCTGGTTGATATTCAACCCTTCCATCACCTGCTGGATCTGGCGCACCTGGTCGTCCTGGTCATAAATTGTGAAATTGCTGTCGTAGCCTAAGTGCGCCCCCTCGATGCGCAGGATTCGCGCGCACACGGAGTGAAAAGTGCCGATCCACATCCCGTCGATGGGAAATTGGAGCAAGCCCTCCACCCGGCGCTTCATCTCGTTGGCGGCCTTGTTGGTGAAAGTTACCGCCAGAATTTCGTACGGGCGCACCATGCGCTGCTCTAACAGATAGCCGATCCGGTAGGTTAGCACCCGGGTTTTGCCGCTGCCCGCCCCCGCCAGGATCAGCAAAGGCCCGTTGATATGTTCCACCGCGCTGCGCTGCGCGGGATTGAGATCGTCTAAGAGTTTAGAAGGCATTCCTTTTGCCGGGTATAGCGATTGAATTATCTTTGATTGCCGATGATGCCGAACACCGGATACCGGATTCCGGATACCGCTATCATTATTTGCAAAACCGCGCCCAATTTATCGACAAAACCCGGCCAATAAAAGACGAAATGTAACTATCTTGATATACTGTATAAGGGCATAAACTGTGATTTTTGAGGATATAAGGTATAGGGTATAAGGCATTGTTTTCCCTATACCTTATACCCATATACCCGAAAAATTTATTATGACCTTACGCGGTATAGTGTGAAAGAGGTTGGGTGGTGGTTAAGTTTTGACTGATGAATTTGAACAAGAGAAAACAGAGGCAACAGAGTTTTTGAGAATATCTCTGTTATCTCCGTTCGCTCCTGTTCAACCAACGACTGAATTATGATGTCTGGTTCTGTCTGGCCATACGTGGAGCCGGGGCAAACTACGCCCGGCCCAGTCTGGCGTTATCAGTCAAAATGTAACCACTACCGGAGGTTGGAAGAATCAAATGTACCCGTTGCATTTTTCGATAGTCCCCCTCTGAAGTGATGCCGGTATTTTTCAACTGCGTAGAGCGCAAAGATCGCTGAGACGATGAAATATTTCTCTAAAATCACCTTTTACCTCGGCGTAACCCCGTGATCTCCGCGGTAAAAATAAACCTATCAGAGCGTAACAACACTCAACAGGGAGACTACCCATTTTTCACTTTTCATTTTTCACTTTTCATTTTTCACCCTTCGACAAGCTCAGGGCAAGCTTTGCACTTACCGCACGTCCCCCGGATCGGCCGGCGGGATGGCGGTGGGGTTGAAGGTATAATACACAAACCCGCTGTCGCTGCCGGCGAACAACCTTTCATCGCGGTCCAGCTCCAGGCAACGGACGATTTTGGAGGTCAGGTTAGCATTTTTTTCTTCCCAATTCACCCCGTGATCGGCAGAGCGATAGACCCCGTCCCCATGCCCGCAGGCAAACAGGAAATCGTCGGAGTTGACCGCGACGTCGTACACCACAGTGGCATGGAAACCGTTTGCCGGGAGCGCCCAACTCCAACTGGTTCCGCGATTCGTCGAAAAGTATAATCCCGCTCCCAGGGTTCCCGCAAATAACCTGCCCTCTCCGTCAATCGCCAGCGCCAGAATGGCTCCGATAGGGAGGCCGGTTTGCGACCAGTTATTTCCGTTATCGCTGGAACGAAAGACTCCTTTTAAACTGCTTCCGGCGAAAATTTCCCCGGAAGCGCTGATAGCCAAAGAAAGCACCAGGGAGTCGCTCAGCCCGTTGTTGGCCGGGGTCCAGGCGGCGGCCTGGTCGGTGGAGCGGTATAGTCCCCCGGAAGTGGCGGCAAAAATATGCCCCGCGGCGTTGAAAGCAATCTTCCAAACGCTGCGGTTTGCCGGGCCGACGTTAACCCAGGTGTCGCTGCCCGCGGGGGAGCGGAACAGGCCGCTCGCGTCGAGGCCGGCGTAAACCCGGTCATTGGCGTCAACCGAGAGGGCATAAACCGCATTTCCCGGCAACCCGGTGGTAAAGGGCGCCCAGTTCTGCCCTTTATCGAGAGATTTATACACCCCGCTGTCCGTCCCGGCAAACAGGTTCCCGGCGGAATCGAACGCCAGGCAAAACACCGCCCCGGCATTTGGCCCGGCAGTTTTAACCCACTCGATATCTTTGGGTTGAGAAGGAGGGTCGCTGCTAACCGGGTCTTTTTCCCGAGAGCAACCGCTCAGCCAGGCGATTCCCACCCCAAACATAATAATGGCTGCATACTTCGAAAATTGTCGCATAATGCTTCCTGCAAATTGGTTTTAATATTCAGGAGATATTGCCCGATAAAAAATTCTCAGCTATTTCTCACTCCCCATTTGAATTTCTTTCTGTTATATTAGCGCGTTAACAAAATATGCTTTATCTGCCTCAATGGACGGTCGTTTCAATCATACCGGGTTGCGCTTGAATGAGTCTTAAACACCGTTTATCAACAAAAAAAATACCAGCCTGCCGGGCTTTGCACAAGTCATTTTTTACTCTTCACCGTTCAAAGGGGGATGGTTTTGGGTATAGACCGGCGGTTGCGATCATATTGGCCGGCCTGCTATGGGGATATGCCGCAGGTTTGCTCGCCCGGCAGGAAATAAAATTCGAGCGCATCTCCTTTGAGCAGGGGCTTTTCCAGAGTAATATTTCGACGATTTACCAGGATCACCGCGGGCTGCTGTGGTTGGGAACTTCCGACGGGTTGAACAGGTACGACGGCTATCGCTTCAGCACCTACCGTTTCGATCCCCTGGATTCGACGTCCATCTCCGGGAACTATATTTACTCTATCTATGAAGATCGGCTGGGTTATTTGTGGGTAGTCGCCAGCGGCGGGGGCATCAACCGTTTTGACCCGGCCACGGAAAAATTTAGCCATTACCGCCACAATCCCCAGGTCCGCGGTTGCCTGAGCGACGATAACGTCACCGCAGTGTTAGAGGATAGCCGGGGCAATTTCTGGATCGGAACGGCCGGCGGGGGGCTGAACCTTTTCGACCGCGCAAAAGAGCGGTTTTTCCATTACCGCCCCTCCCCCGCGGATCCAGCCAGCCTCAGCAGCAACGTCATCCGGGTGCTGCACGAGGACCAGCAGGGGAATTTGTGGATCGGCACCGAGGGCGGGGGGCTCAACAAAGCCGCCTTACCTGTTGCCCCGCTGCTCGATAACGCGAAAAATGCTTCTTCGAACCCTCTCGAATCCCCCGGCAAGCCCCCACGGTTGCGCTTCAAGCGTTTTTACGCCCGCAACCCCACCTATATACCGGAAATATTTACCACCCTGGACTCCCTGGCGAGCCGCAATCGCCGCCTGGCCTCGATTCTCCATTTGCAGAACTTTGAAGACGAGACGGAATATTTTGAGATCAAACGCCCTGCCTACCTGCTGGCGGTGGCCGTGGGCGAGGGCAACGCTTACGGAATGAGCGATTACGGCTGGATCGAAAAAATTCGCCCCAACGAAGTCGCCTGGAAAATGAATTATGAAAAATCCGTGCACTCAGGCGGGGCGGCCCGCAACCGCATCGAAATGCAGGTTCTCTACCTCAAACCCGGCCAGTACAAGCTGCGCTACCGCTCCGACGAGCAGCATTCCTACCGGCAGTGGATCACCGAGCCGCCCGAGCGCCCGGATTTGTGGGGGATTCAACTGTTCCTGCTCTCCGAACAAGAGGCGAGGAGTTTTGCCCGCAAATTACGGCAGAAGAGCAATCCGAATTCCCTGCCTCACAACTGGATTTCCGCCATTCACGAGGATGGCGAGGGCAATTTGTGGATCGGCACCGCGGACGGATTAGCCCGCCTGCGCCAGGATTCGAGCGCCAAACCGGGAGATTTTACGGTTTATAAACACGATTCCCGGAATCCCAACACTTTGAACCACAGCTACATCGTATCGATCTACCCCGGCAGCGACCGGCCGGGCGAGACGTTATGGATTGTCACATACGCAAACGGGCTGAATCGCCTGGATTCCCGAACCGGGCGGGTGATCCGCTACCGGCCGGAAGATTATAACCCTGCCGGGGGGAAGGACCCCGCCTCCGGGAAAATCAACGCCGTGCTGGAGGATCGCAACCACAACCTCTGGATCGGTACGGCGGAGGGAGGGCTGAGCTGCTGGTATTACAACCACGATCAACTATACCCTGCGGAAACCTGGGCCGGCCGGCAAGGCTCTATCAAACCGCCGAATGCGTTTACTTCCTACCGGAACGATCCTCTCAATCCTCAAAGCTTAAGCGATAACCTGGTTACGGCGATTTTCGAGGACCGCTCCGGGATTATCTGGGTGGGCACCGGGCGGGGAGGGTTGAATAAAATCAACCAGCGGAATCAGAACTTTCGCCACTATACCCATGTTCCCGGGAACCCGCGGAGCCTGAGCGATAAGGTGGTCACGGCCATCATGGAAGATGATTCCGCGAGTTTGTGGGTGGGAACCGCCGGGGGAGGGCTGAACAAACTGAGAAGCGACCCGCGCAACCCCTCTCTGTACCAATATTCGCATTTCCGGCACAATCCGGCTCGTCCTTATAGTTTAAGCCACGACGCCGTTACCGCCCTGTACCAGGATCAATCCGGTAACGTGTGGGTGGGCACGAACGGCGGGGGGCTTAACCTGCTGAACCGGCGAAGCGGGCGGTTCAAACATTACCGCTATGATCCCCACTCTTCCAACAGCATCAGCGGGGACCGCATCAACTCCATTACCGAGGATCAATACGGGCAGTTATGGATCGGAACCAACACCGGCTTGAATAAATTCGACCGCTTTACGGAGAAATTTACCCAGTACCGCCACGACGCCAATAACCCTCACAGCCTGAGCCATAACGAGGTCTGGGCCATTTATGAAGATTCTTACAGCCAGGGTAAAACCCTCTGGATCGGAACCCGGGCCGGGGGACTCAACAAATTCGACCGCAAGAACGAGCAGTTCATCCGTTACATGCGGGAATTCGATAATCCGCATAGCTTGAACAACCCGGCAATCCTTTCGATTTACCAGGATAGAGCCGGCAATCTCTGGTTCGGTACTTACGGCGGAGGGCTGAACCAATTCAACCGCGCAACGGAGCAGTTTACCTTCTTCTCGGAGCGCGACGGGCTGGCCAATAATATGATCTTCGGCATCCTGGAAGACCGCCAGGGCAATTTATGGCTGAGCACCAATAAAGGGCTGTCCGAACTGATCCTGGGAGGCGGCGAATTCAACTCCCCGGGAATCACTTTCAAAAATTATGACGTGTACGACGGCCTGCAAGGCAATGAGTTCAATCCCGGCGCTTATTGCCTGCGCCGCAACGGGGAAATGCTTTTCGGCGGGGTGAACGGGATGAGCGCCTTTTTCCCGGACAGCATTAAAGATAATTTTTATGTTCCCCCGGTCGTTCTCACATCTATGACCATCTTCGACCAGCCGCGCGCAGAGATGCTGAACCGCGCGATATTTCAAAACCTGCCCATTCGCCTTTCCTACCGGGAAAACTATCTCACCTTTGAATTTGCGGCGCTGGATTATACCAACCCGCGTAAAAACCAGTACGCCTACCGGCTGGAGGGATTCAACGAGGAGTGGATTCAATGCGGCGGCCGCCGGTTTGCCAGTTTTACCAACCTGGACCCCGGGAAATACACCTTCCGGGTAAAGGGGGCCAACAACGACGGGGTCTGGAACGAATTGGGCGTGGCGGTAACGCTCATCATCGAACCGCCGTTTTGGAAAACCTGGTGGTTCTACCTGGCCTGCGCGGCGGCGCTGCTGTTTTTAATTGTATTTCTGCACGAATTCCGGCTGCAGCAAAAACTCCGCCGCGTGAGGGAGATCGAGCAGGTGAGAGCGCAGGAGAACGAGCGGGTTCGCGCCAAAGCCGCCCATGATTTTCACGACGAATTGGGGCACAAGCTCACCAAAATTTCCCTTTTCAGCGAAATTGTGAAGCGCAGCCTCAACGGCGCTCCCCCGGAACTGACCGAATATTTGAACCGCATCGGGGAGACCGCCAAAACCCTTTCCGGGGGAATGAGGGATTTCATCTGGACCCTGGACCCGGAAAAAGATTCCCTGCACGAAGTGGCCGTGCGGCTGAAAGATTTTGGAGACGAGTTGTTCGATAAAACCGGCATCGCCTTCCGGGTGGAGGGGCTTACCAGGGAGATGGAATCCATCCGCCTTTCTATGGACTGGCGGCGGCATCTGACCCTTATTTTCAAAGAGGCGATGAACAACGCCCTCAAACATTCGCGCTGCCGGAACGTTACCCTGGCGATCTCCGCCGGCGCCTCGCGTTTAGAGATTACCCTGGCCGACGACGGCATCGGCCTGCCGTTGTTCAAGACCGCCGCAGGCGCCGGCGAGGGAGACGAGGAAGCGTACTCGCGGGGCAACGGGCTGAACAATATGCGTTTTCGCGCCGAAAAGCTCCACGGAACCATCGACCTCCTCCCCAACCGCGAGGGAGGAACCATCGTCTGTTTTAGCGGAGAAATCCCCCAAACAGGGAATTGATTTGCGCTCTATAATCAGTATTTTACCTTTCACGCTTTCTCAAAGGCGGGTAAGGTTGTGATGGGGTAATGGAGTATTGGATTGTTGGATTGTTGGAGGATTGAAAAATCGGCAGTCTCCCTCAACAAGAGGACTACCGAAAAATCCATTAATCCAATACTCCATTAATCCGCCATACTTTTTCAACAAGGGAATATGTATGATAACCGTTTCAATCGTTGAAGATGACCCGGATATCCGGGAAAGCCTGGCCTTGTTGATCAACGGGACGCCCGGCTATGCCTGTATCGGCGCCTATCCCAGTTGCGAAAAAGGCATCAAAGGCATTTTGAAAGATCCGCCCGACGTGGTGTTGATGGACATCGGCCTGCCGGGAATGTCCGGCATCGAGGGGATCAAAATTCTGAAAGAGAAAATGCCGGAGCTGGACATCCTGGTGTTGACCATCCAGAGCGATGACCGGGTGGTTTTCCAGGCGCTCTGCGCCGGCGCGTGCGGCTATTTGGTGAAAGATACGCCACCGGCGCGGCTTCTGGAGGCCATCCGGGAAAGCTACGACGGCGGCGCGCCCATGAGCACCCGCATCGCCCGGCTGGTCGTGGAATCTTTCCGGGTTACCCCGGAAACCTCCCTGACCCAGCGGGAAACGGAAGTGCTGACCCATTTGTGCAAGGGTCAGAGTTACAAAACCATCGCCGATGAGCTATTTATCAGCGAGGAGACGGTGCGGCGGCACATCAAGAATATCTATCGCAAGCTGGAAGTACACTCCAAATCCGAAGCGGTCGCCAAAGCGTTCAAAGAGAAGCTGGTGAGCTTGTGATGGCGCACGGTGTCTTTTTCGTTTTTTTCCTCAACCTGCCTGTAAAAAATCCCCCGTTCGGGTTATAGATTTATCCCTTCCGAATTCGTATTATTTTAACGGAATGTATCTCTGTCTCCGGCGGGGGTTTCTGCCGAAAGTGCGGCGCTTCTTCCGGCAGAAACCCCGGTA
>WYBG01000073.1 GCA_011526015.1 Deltaproteobacteria bacterium
GGGGTGCTGATCGGCGGCTGCCATCCCGGCGACTGCCACTACATCGAGGGCAACTACAAGGCGCTGCGCCGTTACCTGCTGCTCAAGCGCATGTTGAAGCAGTTCGGCATCGACGAGCGGCGGCTGCGCTTAGAGTGGATTTCCGGCTCCGAGGCCGACCGGCTGAAGAAGGTGGTCAACGAGTTTACCGAGGAGTTGCGGGCGTTAGGGCCGCTGGGCTTGAAAGACAAACTGCCGGACGTTGTCGCGGGAGAGGATTCCCACAAGCTGCCGGAAACAAGCCCGTTAGAAGAGGAAGCATCTTCTCGGATCGGTTAAATGCGAGGGATATGGTTGAGGAGCGAGGAGCCTTTTCCGGCAAGCGGCATGCAAGAAGAAATACAATTCAGGAGGAAGCCATGAGAAATCGTCTTTTTCTGATCATCTTCCTTACAATTATTTGCCCTTTCCTTAGTAAAGCGCAAAATTTTTGGGAGCAAACCGGCGGGCCTACCGGGGGCGACGTGCGGGCGCTGGCGGTAAACGTTAACGGGGATATTTACGCCGGAACCTGGGGGGCGGGAATATTCCGCTCTACCGATAATGGAGACCATTGGGTTCAGATCAACCAGGGATTAACCAACTTGTATATCAATGCCTTTGGGATCCACCCCAACGGAATGATCTTCGCCGGGGCATATAACGCAGGGGGGGTGTTCTTCTCGACCAACAATGGGAACAGTTGGAATCATACCTTACCTGGAATCTCAATACTATCTTTAACCATTAATTCCGGTGGCGATGTTTTTGCGGGAACGAATGCCTTTGTAAATAATGGTATCGGATTATATCGTTCCACGGATAATGGACAAAATTGGCTGCCCTTAACCAATGGTTTGCCGGGTTTCATAGAAGTTTTGTGCTTTGCCGTTCATTCCGGCCAACCAGAAGAAATTTATTTAGGCTCCAATGGCGGAATTTATCGCTCCTCAGACAATGGGAATAGCTGGATGCAAGTGGGATTGGCTGGTTACTGGGTGGACGCGCTGGCGATTCATCCCAATAGTGATATTTTTGCAGGTACTGGTTTTGGCCTTTACCGTTCCAGCGATAATGGCAACACCTGGGTTCCTTCTGGACAGGGAATCACTTCTGAAGCGATCAATACCATTTCCATCAATTCGGCCGGGCATTTGTTTGCCGGAACCGGGGGAGGGGTTTTTCGCTCTTTGGATAACGGCAATAACTGGGCTGCGGTGAATAGCGGGCTTTTTAATAAAAAAGTTTGGATTATCCACATCAATAATGAAGACCATCTATTTGCCGGAACTATTAACGGAGGTGTTTTTCGATCCCTTGACAATGGCGATCACTGGATTCAAACCAATAGCGGTATTATCAATACCGATGTATATGCCTTAACAGCTAAACCGGGCCATCCTGTTTTTGCTGGCGTCTGGGGGAACGGTCTGTTCAGTTCTACCGACAATGGGGAAAATTGGCTGCCATCCGGCCTTGAAGGCCTGTCCGTCACTGCTATCGCTTTCAGTTCCCCGGATCACATTTTTGTGGGAACTTCCGGGGAGGGAATGTTTCGCTCCATCGATGGGGGCGGCAGCTGGGTGCAGGTTAATAGCGGCCTGCCGCCCGGGGTAATCGACAATCCCATCTATGCAATTCTGATCAAACCGGGCAATAATTATATTTTCCTGGCCACCGCCAGCGGAGGGTATCGCTCCACCGATAATGGCGATTCCTGGGCCTACATGGGGCCGCCGCCTTTTGGCAGGGCCGCCGCTCTTGCCATGGATTCCCAGGAAAATATTTATATCGGCTTTGACCACGGGGGGTTTGTGACACCCCCCTGGGGGGTTCATGTATCCAACGACGATGGAAACACCTGGACTCTCCTGGGATTGATCTTTGAGGAAATTATTTCCCTTGCCATTAATTCCCAGGATCACATTTTTGCCGGTACTGCGTTTGGCGTATATCGTTCTACCGACCAGGGAAATACCTGGGCACCAATCAATAATGGGCTTAATTATACCCGGATAAGGGATATAGCAATAAATTCAGAGGATCATTTATTTGTGGGCACCCAGGGTAGCGGGGTTTACCGGTCCGAAAACAATGGGAATACCTGGAGTCAACTTACTCCCGGGTTATCCTTTTCAACCGTCTTTTCCCTGACAATGGATGCCGATGGCTATATTTATGCCGGCACCATGAATGGCGGGGTGTTTCGCAGCGTTAACCCGATCACTTCCATTGACAAAGCAAATGATCCTGTGCTATCGAATTTTTTCCTGGCGCAAAATTATCCCAACCCTTTTAACCCCCAAACCATCATTGAATTTTATGCTCCTCGGAAAGAAAAGATAACGGTAGAAACCTTTAACCTTCTGGGGGAAAGGGTAAAGACCTTGTTTGAAGGGGAAGTCACGCCGGGTAACTATCGTTTGAACTTTGACGCTTCCGGTCTTCCATCCGGGGTTTATGTGTACCGTTTAAAGACACCTGCGCTTTCGTTAACCAAAAAAATGGTGCTGTTGCGATGATCGTGATTTTCAGGAAGCGCCCGTTTCACAAACGGGAGTATACCATATAAAAGCTTCTTTAAAAACAATACTCATCAACTTCTTAAAAAAGGATCAAGACATGAAAACACAAAACTTTATCATCGGCATACTTTTGTATTCATTTTCTTTTGCTTTTGCGCAATATACCAATGTCGCAATTGATACAAACTCATCTGATCAAACTGAAGTCACCATAGCCATCAGCCCGTTAAATTCCGATTATTTGAAGGCGAGTTGGATGGATTACCGGTTAGGAGGCCTCTGGGAACCCGGTTATGCTTTTTCTGTTGATGGGGGTAGCGCCAATAGCTGGAATGAAGATATCCTGCCGGATAGCGGATCCTACAACAAAGGGGCTGATCCTTCCAGCGCATTTGACAATTTTGGAAATGCGTTTTATTGTTACCTGGCTCTTGCTACTATTTCTGGGGAGAGAGCAATTATTGTCTCGCGCACTACAACATTTACTCCTCCTTTTAGTTGGAAGCATACTAAGGTGAATGATTCTAACGCTATTTATACTGATAAGCCTTTTATGGTAGTTGACAATACCAGCGGGAATTTTGAGGGGAGAATTTATGTAAGCTGGATGAATTCTTCCCAGGGCGTTTTCCGGATTATGTTCGCTCACTCGGCGGATAGCGGCAAAACATTTTCTTCTGATATAGTCTTAGATTCTATCGCCGCCGCTAATAAGGCTGGCGCCTACTTCACTCCTCCTCCCGATATACCATCAGGAAATCCCAGTCCAGGTGTGGTTAATGGTTCCATGCCGGCAGTCGGGCCCAATGGGGAGGTTTATGTAGTTTGGATGGACGTGGAGAATGTAACCACGCATAATGGCGGCATCCTCAGGATTCGTAAATCCACCGATGGCGGAGAAACGTTTAGCACGGAAGCACTGGTTGACTCATTTACCTGGGATAGAGGGCAATGGGGAAACATAGACCATTCAAATCTTCCTTCCCTGGCGGTGGATCCAAGCAACGGGTATGTTTATGTTGCCTACAAAGATCGATTCCCCGATCCGGACAGCCTGCCGCGGATTAAATTCGTGCGTTCCACCGATGCAGGAAATAGCTGGAGCCAGACCAAAACCATCGGGAACCTGGGCGGGAAGGGGGAAGTGTTTCCCTCGGTGGCCTGCGATGCTTACGGGAAAGTTGCCGTTACCTTTCTGCATAAAGATGCTGATGATTCGGTGGATTGCTATCTCGTGGAGTCTTACGATCATGGCGCTAATTTCCGATCACCGGTGAGAGTATCAAATGAGAGTTCAGACCCGGAAAACACACCAAGCCAAAATCACCATTACCAGGGAATGGTGTTAGACGATGAGGGAAATGATTATGTTGTGTGGACCGATCACCGCAACGGAAACGCCGATCCCTATTTCGCCAAAGTGAATACTCCGCCGGAACCCCCGCAAAATATAGCCCCTTCTGTAGTCGGGGAGAGGAAGCATCCCCGGATCGACTGGGCTGGCAATCCGGAAACCGATATAAAGGAATACCAGGTCTGGAAAAAGATCGACCAGGGCAGTTGGAACCTGCTGGCCACTACCACCCAGACCTTTTACATCGATAGCGGGGAACTGGGCGCCACCCTGGCGGAAGATTGCGCTGATTGCATTCCCCTCTACTATAAAATCAAAGCGGTAGATTTGGCTGATAATACCTCGGATTTTTCCAGCGAGGTCTCCTTCAACGTTTCAAAAGGCCAGCAAAAACCCGGTGATTTGGATCTGGCGGCCACCGAGGCCTCCCAAACGCTGCCGGATCAATACATTTTATTCCAGAACTATCCCAATCCTTTTAACCCTGTTACCACCATTCAATTCGGCGTGCCGGAAAAAAGCAACGTGCAACTAATAGTATACAACATCGCAGGGGAACATATTGCCACATTGGTGAGCGGAGAATACCCCGTCGGGTATCACCGGGTCATTTTCGATGCCTCCCATCTGGCCAGCGGTCTTTACCTGTACCGCATGAAGGCGGAGGAATTTGTGCAAACCTGCAAGATGATGGTTTTGAAATAAGTGTTCGGGTGTTATAGTGTTCATGTGTTTGATAACGCAATTACCCTTGAACACTCACGCACCTGAATACCTGAACACATGAATACATGAACACCACTAAACAAAGGTGATGTCATGGGCAAACCCAAAATCGGCTTTTACTGGTGCGCTTCCTGCGGCGGCTGCGAGGAAGCGGTGGTGGATCTGGCGGAAGACCTGCTGTTGGTGGCAGACCAGGTGGAGATCGTCTTCTGGCCGGTGGCCATGGATTTCAAACGCGCGGACGTGGAGAAGCTGGCCGACGGGGAAATTACCGCCACCTTCATCAACGGGGCGGTGCGGCTCTCCGAGCAGGAGGATATGGTCAAAATGCTGCGCCGGAAATCGCAGTTGGTCGTGGCCTTCGGCTCCTGCGCCCACCTGGGCGGGGTTCCCGGGCTGGCCAACGCCAACTCCCGGCAAGAAATCTTCGATTATTATTACCACGACGGCCCCATCGTGAACAATCCCGATAAAGTAACACCGGATCATAAATTGGTGGAAGAAAAACTGGGTTTCGATCTGCCGGAATTTTATGAGGAGGTGCGTGCCCTCGACCAGGTCATCGAGGTGGATTACTACCTCCCCGGCTGCGCCCCCACCCCCAACGTGGTGAAAAACGCCCTGCTGGCCCTGCTCTCCGGGAATCTGCCCCCCAAAGGAACGGTGCTGGCTTCCCCCAAAGCTTTATGCGAAGAATGTGAACTCAATAAAACCAAGCCGGATGAGGGCATCCGTATCAAGGAATTCAAACGCTTTCACGAAGTGGAGAAGATCGATCCGCATACCTGCCTGCTCTTGCAAGGACTGCTCTGCCTCGGCCCCGTCACCCGCGGCGGCTGCGGCGCACTGTGCATCAAGGGGAGGATGCCCTGCACCGGCTGTTTCGGCCCCCTCGACGGGGTGAAGGATTACGGCGCCGCGGCGCTCTCCTTCATCGCTTCGATCATTGATTCCAACGATCCCGCGGAGATCCAGCGCATCATCGACAAGGGCATTCCCGACCCGCTGGGGACGTTTTACATGTATTCCCTGCCGAAGGCGCTGCTGTTCCGCAGGCTTCCGGGGAACGGGAAAAAGAAAGTTGAAGATGCTGAAACGGAGAGGGGGAGAATCGGAGAAACGGAGACTTCGGGATTGGGTTGATTCCCCGATTCACCGATTCCCCGTTTCTCCCCTTCGCCGATTCATCTTTTTAGCGTGTATAGAAAATAAGGAAACAGCAAATGAGCCGAATCATCGAAATCGACCCCATCACCCGCTTAGAGGGGCACGGGAAAATCGAAATCTTCTTAGACGACCGCGGCGATGTGGAAAGAGCCTATTTTTCCATCCCGGAGCTGCGGGGGTTCGAGACCTTCTCCAAAGGCAAAGCGGCGGAAATGATGCCGCAGATCACCGCCCGGATTTGCGGGGTCTGCCCCACCGCCCACCACGTGGCCGCCAGCAAAGCCCTTGATGACCTCTACAAAGTGGAACCGCCCCCGGCGGCAAAAAAACTGCGCGAAATGCTCTACAATATGTTCATGTTCGAGGACCACACCCTGCACTTTTACATCCTGGGTGGGCCGGATTTCATCGTCGGGCCGAACGCCCCGAAGGCGGAGCGCAACGTGTTGGGCGTGATCAACAAAGTGGGGCTGGAAGTGGGCAAAAAGGTGATCGGCATCCGCAAAGAGGTGCGGGAGCTGATGACCTTCCTCACCGGCAAGGTGATTCACCCGGTCTGGGGCCTGCCCGGCGGGGTCGCCAAAGGGCTGACGAAAGAAGATCAGCAGAAATTCATCGCCGCCGCGGAGCGCTGCGTGGCCTTCGCGGAATTTACCCTGAAGGCCTTCAAAGATCTGGTGCTGGCGAACCCCCAATACGTGGAATTGATCACCTCCGACACCTACACCCACAAAACCTACTACATGGGTTTGGTGGACGATCAAAATAAGGTGAATTTTTATGACGGATGGATCCGCGTCGTCGATCCTGACGGAAACGAATACGCCCGCTTCAAAGCGCCGGAATACCCGAAATTCCTGGCGGAGCACGTGGAACCGTGGACCTACATCAAATTCCTTTACCTGAAAGACGTCGGCTGGAAAGGTTTTGTCGATGGCGCGGATTCCGGCGTGTACGCGGTCGCTCCCCTGGCGCGGCTGAACGCTTCCGTGGGGATGAACTCTCCCAAATCCCAGGCGGCCTGCGAAGAGTATTTTCAAACCCTGGGCGGCAAACCCGTTCACTACACCCTGGCGACCCACTGGGCGCGGGTGGTGGAGATCATCAACGCCGCGGAACGCTTCTTAGAGCTGGCGCGGGATGAGGAGATCACCTCCGAAAAAATCCATATCGTTCCCACGGAAACCCCCTGCGAAGGGGTGGGGGTGGTGGAAGCGCCCCGGGGAACCCTGTTCCATCACTACAAAAGCGATGAAAAAGGGCTGGTTACGGAATCCAACCTGTTGGTGGCGACACAGAACAACGCCGCCCGCATTGCCATGTCCGTGGATAAAGCGGCGAAGGGATTGATCAAAAACGGCCGGGCGGATGACGGGATTCTGAACATGGTGGAAATGGCCTTCCGCGCCTACGATCCCTGCAACGCCTGCGGAACCCATACTTTGCCGGGGCAGTTTTTTCCGGCGATCAATATTCGGGATAAAGCAGGGAATATTATCCGGAAGATTACGACAGGCTGAAATTGCCATCCTTTTGAAATTGCCAATTGGTAATTGGCAATTGGCAATTAAAAACAGGTTGGTGCAGGTACAACATGGAGACAAAGGAAACACACCAGGGTAAAATCGTGCTGGGCCTCGGCAATACCCTGCGCGGCGACGACGGGATCGGGATTGTGGCGACCATGGAGTTGGCGAAGAAATTCGCCGGCCGCGCGGAATTCGTCTGCACCGAAGAAATGGGGTTTGCCCTCCTGGATTACCTCTCCGGGTATGAAGAAGCCCTGATTATTGACAGTATCTGCACCATGGGGGGCGAGGCGGGAGAAATCCATCGCTTTTCCCTGGAAGATTTTCCCCCCCAGGCTAACGGCAGCGCCCACTATTTAGGGCTGCCGGAGGCCGCGCAACTGGCCAGAGAGATGCGCATTCCTTTCCCGGCAAACGTGCAGATCCTCGGCGTCGAAATTTCCCAACCGTTCGATATTTCCCCCTCCCTCTCTCCGGAATTGCAAGCGAAGCTCCCCGGTATCCTTGGGAACCTGGAAGATTTGCTGCGGGAATTGCTGTGAATTCTGACCCGCCAGCCTTCTGCCCGGGCGCATGTCAAATTGCGCTGAAACCGGGCTGTTGAAAAGCACGCTGAAGCGTGGTAATCTAAGATTGCCACGCTTTAGCGTGCTTTTTGACATGCGCCCGATCCAAACATGACGAAAATCATGTTTTAACCTGACGTTTCTCATGTCTTTTCGAGGGTACATCTGCTTAGATTCTCCATAGAAGAAAATGATGAGGTGGTTAAAAACCTATGGCATCACAACCGAATGTTTCCTTGAAATCCGTTAGCAAAGAACAAGCGCCGGTGATCATCGACCGGGCAAACTTCGACGCACTGTTGCAGGCCCTTAAAAAGCGCGGCTACCAGTTGGTCGGCCCAACGATTCGCAACAACGCCATCGTGTACGAGACGTTAGAGAGCGCCGCGGACCTGCCCGTCGGCTACACCGACCGCCAGGAAAAGGGTACTTACCGGCTGGAAAAACGCAGCGATAAGGCCTGTTTCGGGTACGTCATGGGCCCGCAGTCCTGGAAAAAATACCTCTTCCCCAACCGCCTGAAGCTCTGGGAAGCGCAGCGCAACAACGGCTCCTTCAGCGTTACCCCCACGGAGCCGGAAACGCCCCGCTACGCTTTTATCGGAGTGCGCCCTTGCGAGCTGACCGCCATCGATATCCTCGACCGGGTGCTGCTCAAGGGCAGCTACGTGGATCCGCACTACCAGGCGCGGCGCAAGGGCATTTTTATCCTGGCGGTGAACTGCACCGAGCCGGGCAGCACCTGCTTCTGCGCCTCCATGGAAACCGGCCCGCAGGCGAGCAAGGGTTTCGACATTGCCCTGACGGAAGTGTTGGAGAAAAAGCGCCACTACTTCCTGGCGGAAAGCGGCAGCAAGTTGGGGGAAGAAATCCTGCGAGAAATTCCCTGCCAGCCCGCCGCGGAAGCGGAAATCGATTCCGCCGCGAAAGCCCTGGAAAAAGCCGCCCGCAGCATGGGGCGCACCCTGGATACCGCGGGGATCAAGGAATTGATCGCCGATAATTTCGACCATCCCTTTTGGGACCGGGTCGCCAAACGCTGTTTAAGCTGCGCCAACTGCACCATGGTCTGCCCCACCTGCTTCTGCACCACCGTGGAGGATACCACGGAGCTGGCCGGGAACAAGGCCGCGCGGGTGCGCCGTTGGGATTCCTGCTTCACCCTGGAGTTCACCTACATTCACGGGGGCAGCGTGCGCCAGACCGTGATGTCGCGCTACCGGCAATGGATGAGCCATAAATTGGGGCGCTGGTACGACCAGTTCGGCATTTCCGGCTGCGTGGGCTGCGGGCGCTGCATCACCTGGTGCCCGGTGGGGATCGATATTACCGAAGAAGCGCGGGCGCTGCGGGAGAGTAAAGCAAAGAAAAGTGTCTAAAGTGTCTAAAGTGTCTAAAGTGACTAAAGTGACTAAAATGCCTGACACACATGAAAGCCCGGAATCAACTTTAGCTCACTTTAGGCACTTTAGTTCACTTTAGGCACTTTAAAAAGGAAACTCCATAAAATCAGGAGAACAGAAATGGAAGACCTCAAAAAGATTTTA
>WYBG01000074.1 GCA_011526015.1 Deltaproteobacteria bacterium
AAACCCCTGCGATGGCAGCCGGGCTCACAGACCATATTTGGACTTTGAGAGAATGGGTTACTTTCCCAGCAAAAAAACAACTTTATGATTCCTCTTAAACTCTAAGTTATAATAAGACACCAGGAAAGATTCTATCTTGGTAGATAATGAGAATTGACAAGTGCCGCCAGGAATTTCTACGAAGTTCGGCAACAAAGGATCGTCCTGGCGGTAAATTATATCCTCTATTTCTGCCTCGATCTCAGTTAATGTAGCGAGGAGTTCTTGAAGCGCGTTATCCTGATTATCAAAAGGAATAGCTTGTCGATTTCCCAAAAAACCTGGTAATTTTACTTTATCTTTATGTAACCAGCACGTGACAATAATCTTTCCGGCGGACTGGGCAGCCTGTCTTTCCTCATCTACATAACTTTTCGGTGAGTATTCTGACCACACTACAATCATCACCTGGCACCACTCAATGCGTTCTTCTATTGTGGTAATCCAGTGCCGACCAGCCCTCAGATTTCTCTTAGCACGCCAAACTTCATAGCCTTTTTTTCGGAGAGCTTTCTCGATTGTTTCTCCGGCACAGCGATCATCTTCGCCCGCGAAGTTATGGCTGATAAAGATTCTCAGCATGGTCTCTCTTCAGAATGTGCGTCTTCGTATCCCTTTAGATAATCAGGAATAAATCA
The DNA here is from genome assembly GCA_011526015.1 of Deltaproteobacteria bacterium. GTDB lineage: Bacteria > Calditrichota > Calditrichia > RBG-13-44-9 > J075 > JABWBP01. The sequence continues at coordinate 678 of WYBG01000074.1, forward strand.
CGATCCCTGCGACGAGATAACCTGTTCCGGAACCGGTAACACCAGCCGATTTTTGTATTCATTAACCTTATTATCTTTTCCAGTCTTATCCTTTCCCGGAATTTTATGCTCGATTTCTAAATAGCGGGTTTTAGAGTCCCAGCCTTGTATGTTGCTATTATCCCAATTGAGCAGCGTTTTTAACTGGCGGAGGCGGTAAGTATCCCACAATTTTTTGCTGGCCGGTTTTTCACCGGCATCCAACTGGCGGATGATTTCCTGCTCGAATTGAGCTTCGAATTCTTCGATTTCGGAGCTTGCCGGCGCGCTCTCACCGCTCCACTCGGCGCCCAAAGATATATAACGCTCTTCGCGGTCGCTGATATACAGCGCCGGGGTAATCTTAACGCTGCCCAACCCCAACGGTTTGCCCATGCCGATTTTGTGGCAGCAGGAAGGGGGCAGGTCCAGGGCAGACAGCAGCGCGCCCAATTCCACGGGGGTGAGGTTTTCAAAGCGAATGGTGGCTTTGAATCTGGTTCCCTGCGGCAGCGCTTCGATGATAGTGTATTGAGATTTTTTATCCCAGTGGATGAATTCAAATATCTCCTTCTTCAATTTCGGATCGAGAGCGGCAAAATTCATAATGGTTAATTTATCTTTATTATCTTCATCGATTTTTTGGTGGGCAGCAGGGATCACGAGATTTTTTTTGGTTTCCCTTTTATATTCCTGAATCTTCGAGAGACTCATTTGTAAATCTTTTGCCATCCAATTGCGCCGGCGATGCCAGTATAATTTATGCCCCCGCAGGAAGGTCTCGGAGTTGTAGTGCCGCAATTCCCGCAGGGCGTCGCTGGTTTGCACCAAATAGTGCTGAAAGGTAGTGGGTTTGGGAGTGGAGAGAATTTCCGGCACTTCCGGCGAACCAGTTGAAGCAGGTTTCTCCAGCAAAATGCCATCTTCAAAATAAACCCGCCCGGCCTGGATTCCGCTTTCAGTAACAGCGCCAAAGAGATTTTCGGCCATGTCCGGCGCTTCAGACCGGTTCGTCTCCTCCGGGAGCAGGTCTTGCAAAGACTGCTCATACGCTAAACGAAACATGGCGGTGTGGCCGAAGGAAACGCGTTTGTTATTTTTGCGATCTACCCAGGTTACGTAGAAGCAAGGCAGTATCAATTTCGGATCTTTGTCTAACAACGCGAGAAGATCGACGGCCTGGCGGTTTTCGTCGAGACGGTAGTTGCGAAGGTCGTTTTCGGGAATCTCGATCTTTGCAGCCTTTGGGTCAGGAGGGTGAATTACCCAGTCGCGTTTCTTTTTGGGCATGTAGCCGGAAATAACGACATAGGAACCGTTTTCCTCGAAGAACTGGTAAGTCTTTCCAAAATCTTTGGCAGACTTTGCAGTTTCCATTCTTTTACCGGCCTCTTCCCTCAAAATCCGGTCGAATTGGTTTTTATTTATAACCTGCGCCGGGGTGATGCGGTAGCGCGTGCCCACCTTTTCCAGGTATCCGGCGCTCATCAGGTAAAGTGAGGTTCTGCTTTTCTGGTCAAAGGAGGCCATTTGCGACTGGTATTCTTCGCGCAGCTTGCTCTTGTCTGCCAACCCGCGAAAATAGTAATGTCTTTTTCTATCGGTGTCTAACCGGCTCCAGGTTAGGATCTCCACCAGGTTGCGCGCCATCCCACGCAGGCTGCTTCCCGGTAAGCGGGTTTCACCAGCGGGAGAGAAAAACGCGCTGACAGATTTGCTTTCCATTCCACCCTCGAATTCCGTTTTGGTGCGGGTGCCGCGAATGTAGATGGGAGTCAGCGCCTCGATCTCGCATTCGATGTAACCGGTCTTGCGCTTCGCGGTATCATAACAATCAAATCCCTCAAACCGCTCCACGGTGATAGGTTTCTCATGCAATGGCACAAAGTTGTAGGGGGCGGTAGCAGCGCGGTTGAATTTCCAATTTTTATCAAAATGGACTTTTTCGGTGTGCCTGAGCAGTTTCCGGCCAAATTTTGGCACCTGCCCGGATTCTGATGGAGCTTCGATCTCCATCCCTTGCTCTTCGGCGAGTTTTCTAAGTTTATCTTTCCAGTCGGCCATGGTACGGCTCCTTGCTGTTTTCTTGAAGTTTCTTTATGGCAAAATAATTCAATACCCGGCTATTGCTTCACCGCTTCTTTGGTCAGCTTTTCGAGACTCACAAACCGGCAATCCCCATAGCTTGCCTGGCCGTTTTCCAGGTATTCGATATAATTGCGGGTATGGATGCAGGCCAGCGGGCGCGGATCTTTTTCGTCATGTTCGATGGCCAGGGGCACAATCACCTCCACGCCGCGGTCTTCGGTGAGCTTCGACCAGCCAGTAGGAAGATCCTTACCATCATCAAGTTTTTGCTCCGCGCGCGTGCCCCAAAGGTATTGCCGGGCATCGATGGCATGGCCCTCGTCGCCTTTCTCGTCAATTCGGAGACGATAGGAGAATCCTTTGTCGGCGCGCCAGACCTTTAATTCTTGCTGGCCATTGAAAATCCGGGCGAGTTGCAGATAGTCGAGCGACGGCGAGCCGGCATGAAATTGCAGGCTTTTGCCCTTTTCCCATTTGGCGAAACGAATACCGTAGTCGAGATAGAACACCGCATATTCCGGCTGGCCATCAAATTTTTCCAGCAGTGTCTCCAATTTTGACGCTTGTTCCGGGGTCAAACTGCCGGATTTCACAGAAGTTTTGAGCGGAAGAAGCTCCAGACCGTTTCCCTTTTCAATTGCTTTTGGCATGACGGATTTCCTCTTGCAGTTTAGCGGCAAATTTTTCTAACATGTTAAAGTCTTCGGGTTTGACCAACCGGCCATTGGCGTCGGATTTCAATTCGACGGTATGCGGGCCTCCCTGGTCCTGCCATTCGATTTTGGCATTGATGCCCTGCAACACCCCCCGCCCCACGTTTTTCTCTCCGCCGATGGGAAGGTCACCGGTCCAGAGATCTTTCAAAACGAATAGCAGCAAGCCCGCTTCCCAATCTTTGTATTCGCGGTTGAGGCTCATTACGATATTCACCGCCTGGCCATTGCCGCTTTGCCACAAGGGCATCATCTCGAACAGCGCCCCGTGAATGGTGCCGCCGGTAAAGCGGTCGATTTTGATGCGGGTTTGCACTGCGGGTACGACGTTGCCGAGGATGGTTTCTTCTACCAGCAGGCGGCCTTTTTGGGCCAGTTTTTCCGAATCGTTTTCATCCTTAAGTCTGTTCGGTTTATGCTGTCGTTTCTCGGCGTCATTCTTTTTTTCCCGCACAAATCCGAACAGTTCGTCCGCCAGATTCTCGACTTTCTCATCATTCACCCTGAGAGTTCGCAAAATCTTCAGCGCTCGGTGACGTACCGCCCCCATCACCGAGGTACCGGGCATGACGTAATCATCATTACTCTTGAGAGGAACCGCATCCGGCTGCTCGGGATCGGCGCTGTAGGATTTGATGAGCAGGGAGTTTTTGATTTTGAACCAGGCGTCGATTTTGAAACTCTTCTGTGGAATGGCCAGGAGTGTCTTCGGATCCAGCTTGAATTCTTTATAACTGTTTTCAAGTTCGCCGGAGAGCCAGGCATACACGTCGTTCTTCTCATCAAAATTCAGTTCTGCACTCTGAATGGATGCGGCGTCCACCGTTAACCGGCCAAAGCCTTTGTTGGTTTTGGCGCCCAGGCGGATGCGCTCATCGACAATGCCCTGAATGATGGTTTGAATCAGTTTGTGGAAATCATGGCGGTTTTTATCGCCGTTCCAACCGCTACGCAGGGTAATTTCCAGGTTCAGGTCAAAGGATTGCCCCGGCTCAATGATTTCGTAGGCGAATTTTTTTTTGTCATCCGCGCGATTGGTCTTGTGATCAATAGCCACCCCGTCGCGAATTTTTGTCTGGCAACTCCACAGCAGCACGTCGTCGCATTGCAGGGCGCTTTGCGGCGGCCTCTCGGTTTTTTGTTTCTTACCCTGTCTCCCGCCAAACAGGTAATCGAAATTTGCCTTGAGATCCCTCTCCGATACATTTTCCAATTGCGTTTCCAGGTAAGCGCGGAACACCCCGATCAGCGAGGTGGCGGGGATGAGCGGCGTTCCCCCCGGCGGGCTTATGCCAGTGGGAGTTTTGCCGAATTTTTTTAACCGGGAAGCCGTTTCGTTTGGGAGCATCCACAATACCGGCTCGCGGAGCACATCCACGTCGCTGCGCTCCGATTCTCCGCTGCCGATAATGACCGGCGTCTCCAACCTGAGCGGAATCCGCCAGTAAATCTTGCCGACGGTGGGATAGGGCTTCTTCATTTTATCGATATTATTGGTTGCCATGCTAATTCCCCTCTCCTTTTTTTCTCTTTTGCATATTTGCGAAGAAGGTAGTCATATACTCTTCAAACAGTGCTTTTTTAAATGGCGGGTCTTGAACAAAACCATTGCCGCCAAGCAGCGCGGAAAGTTCTTGCTCCTCAGGATCTTCGGTTTTCGGCAGCAGAGTATCGAGGTGCAGGGCTTGCAGGAAATCCAACAGCGTTTCCGAGTTGCTGCGGCATTTCTGAAGATGGTTTCTGGCGGTGTCGTGTTTTGCCAGTTTGGAAATCGCGTCGGTAAAACGTTTTTCAAAAGCGTCCGCTTCTTCTTTTGGCGAACCTTGTTGGCGGCCGGGGTGACTCGCCCCGGCAGAGCTTTTTTCCGAATCGTTCTCCTGCAAAGCATATTGCACCAGCGCCTGCAAACGGCTGATCTGGGAGCCGGGCGGCAGATGGTTGAATGCGTCCTGTTTCCGTACCGCTTCTTCCCGGGCAACTTGAAGGTAATGCGCCTGAAGCACGCTGCGAAACACCGTTTTGGCCGTCTGTGGCAGCGGGATTGAGGGTGTTGAAGGTTTTTTATCCTCTCTCTCTTTCCGCCGTTCCGCGGTGACATTGCGGAAAGAACCACTCTCCCCTGAGGGCATTTGCTGCCAGTTGATGGCCACGCGACCGAATCCTTCGTTGCGGCGGAGGCCCAGGCCGTCTCTCTGCAGGGCGGCAAGCGCTTCAGGGAGTTTGTCCAGTATATCTTTGCTAACACCCTTGTTAACCTGAATTTTGAAACAACTGCCCATTTGCAAGGCCGCCACCGAGGGTTTCCGCGCTTTCCACACCGCAACGTAATTTTCCAGCTCCACCGGGCGGGCAAAGCTTCGCTCGATCTTCAAGTCCCCCGACTTCAGGGCCAGGGCTGGGTTTTGCAACAGCAAGTGCAACTGTTTTTCCAGCACTTGCGCAAGGTTGGTTTGCAAGGTTTTCTCATCCACCCGGGAAAAACCGTGTTCGTTGAGCAGAATGGTATGGGAAAGGCAGGTGAGGGTGAAATATCCCGGCCCTTCGCCATCCGGGATTAAGGAAATTGTACGAGTGGGCGGATCGGGCCGTTTCGCCTGGCCGGTTTCCGCTTCCGGCTCTCCATTTTCACTTTCCACCTCCCCGTAAAGGGTTAAGGCGAGTTCATTGACTTCTTCGATTTGGGCATTCTCAAAATTCACTTCCACCCGGCCGTACTGGGTGGTTTTCGAGCGCCCCAGGCGGGCGATAAATTTTTTGTTGCCGAACTGTTCCAGAAATTTGTCAAATTTGTCGAGCGCATCCTTTTCACCCACAATGAGCGCTTTGAATTTTTGAAAGGGCAGCAAATATTCATAATTGAAAATGATCCCTTCCTCGCTCCGTCCCAACAGTTGATTTTCTCTTTCATGGTGGAAACTGAAGGCGCGGTTTACCGGGACGGTCTCAAGGCCAATATCGTGCACCACGTAAAACCCGCCCGGGTGTTTATCCCCTTTGGGTTCATCCTCTTTGGGTTGATCATCTTTTTCCGTAAAAAGGCCTTCATAGAACCTCGCTTCATCCGGTTTCAGGAGTTCCTTTTTGGAGTGTTGCAGGGAGAGGGGAAGGGGCAGGGAGCGCTGCCCTGTGGAGCTTAGCTTGTAGCCGTTGAGAAAGCGCAGGGCGTCGCTGAGAAACCATTTTTTGAACCGGTCGCTGGGTTTTTCACGGGTGTGTTCCGGATCATTGGTGCGGCGCAGGTATTCGCCGGCGAACATGCCTAACAGCGAGCTTCCGGAGAGGTAATCCTCGCTCATTTGAATATTCTCGTCCCCCACGGTACTGGTGATAAGCACCGGGGAGAGCAACTCAATGGTGTACTGAAGTTGTTTTAATTTAGAGGACATGGTCTGGTTTCCTCATTAAAGTTTGTTTTGCGACAGTTTGGGCGTGGAGCGAAAGAGCGCTTCTCGCTCTCTGCTTTACGCTCCACGCTCCACGTTCCCCGACACCTGCACGCCGAACCTCCGGCCCATTTCAAGCAGCGCCTTTTCGGTCAAATCCTGATTGTTGTGGTTCAACAGACGACACTGCACCTGGCCCAGGCCGCGGTTGCGTTTGCCGCCCAGCGCGCGCATTACCCCGGCCGCCAGCGCCAGCAAGGTTTCATGATCTTCATTCTCCGGGGAAATTTCCACCCGGCTGAAAAACTGCTGATGGCGATTGAGCACCCGGGAGGTGCGCAGGGCGCCTTTCTGGGCAATTCCGTTCTCGATGGCGGTTTGCTGCCGCAAATGGGTGAAGGTTTCCATGACCCGGGCGCGGGTCATGATCGGGGCGGCGTCAGATTTCTGCTTTACTTTCCGCTTCGCGTTTCGTTTCGCCCACTCCAGCCACTGCCGGGTTTGCTGGTAATCGGCCAGGCAGGCGTTTTCTACCGAGAGCGGCGAGGAGTGTATTTCCCCGCGGTTGCCGAATAATTGCAGCACGTGGGCGTCGGTGAATAGCGGAGGGGAAGCGCCCCAGAGGGGGGCCAGCGCACCGCTTACGTCATAGGCCATTTCGCGCAGAATGCCTTTGATGCGCCGGGCGGGAATGTAGGGCAGTCCGTATTCATCGAACACCACGTCGCTGTCGATCATACCCGCCCAGCCTTCCCCGGCACCGGGGCTGAGCGGCGAAATCAGGGTAATCTCTAAGGTGTAGGGCATCGGTTGCCTCCGTTTTTTCCGTGGAGCGGGGAGCGAAAGAGCGCTTCTTGCTCCACGCTCTAAGCTTCTCGCTTTACGCTCTACGCTTGCCGCTCTACGCTTCACGTGCTCCGCAAACTATAAAAGACATTCGGGATAGAACTCCATGGCTTCGAGAATATCGTAATAGGGTGTTTTTAGCTCTTTTTCGACGATCTCCCATCCTTCGCTTTGTATTTTGGGAAAGTCAGCAATTGGAGGCAGCCTAAGCTTTCGCACCTCCATCATGGTGATAAATTCTTCGGTTCTCTTTTTACCCAGGGCCAGGGTCTCTTCTAAATCTTGCAATTTTCTTTTTGGCCAGCGCGGGCGTTCCTCTGCTTCGTCCGGGGGCGGCTTAAAGTAGCGAATGGCTTCTTTCAACTGGTTAAAAGCAGACCATTCTTTTTGAACTGTAATCTGCCAGGGCCGCCAGAGCAGGTTGGCGTTGCCCACCCGGTACTGGTCTTCGCGCATGTCGCCAATATTGCTGGGGAGCCCGCGATGGGAAATGTGAAAATCCAGCCAGGAGGTTTTATCCCGGGATTTGTATTCCCGGTACTTTCTCTTGGCGTTGCTGCAAAGCGCTTCCGCCAGCATGTAGCCGCGGTAGAAGGGGTACTTGGTTTTGATGATGGCAATCCCAGCGCAGGAGGAGAGCGGCTTTTTATCTTCACCCACGTTGATTTCATTTTCTGCGAAGGCGCTCATGAACGTTTCGGCCAGGAAGAATGCCAGGCGCGAGTCGCAAATGAAGGTGACGTCGTCGCCGTTGAGGATGATGGGACGCAGGGGGAGCCCTCGCGGCTTCCCGTCGCTGTTCAATTTTTTCTTATCCAGCACTCCTTTGTCTATTAGCACATCATATTTTTCAAGTAATCGCCGTAAAGTCTCCCGCATGGCTTCAGTCGTCGCTCGATCCACCTCCAGGGATAGTTTTCTTTTTTGCGCAATTGTCTTGCACTTTTTGAACATCTCCCCCACGGCATTGCCGTCGATGTGCACGATGGCGACGTGGTTTTCCACGTTTTCGGTTTGCCCCATCTCCTGGGTATCCTTGGCGAATACATAATCGTCTCCCAGCGGGTCTTTGAACCGCGCCACGATTGTTTTGTTTGCATCGTCGAAATTATCTAACTTGATTTTGCTTACCGAGGAAATTTCTTTGATTTTCCCATCGGGAAACTCATGCAACAACTCCGCGGCCAGGCCGGTAAGCTTGCACTCCGCGGTAAAACCGTGCCGGGGTAGGGTGGTTTCGGCAAGGTAGCGGCTTTTGTTCGCTTCCAGCTCTTCGAATAACTCGTCAAACACTGTCTTGCTTTTGGTTTCAAGTTCTTGCCGGGTGCTTTTCCGCAAAGCCACCGCCGGACGTATGCCGGGCGCTTCTTTCAACAATATCCGCGTCCATGCCCGGATGAATTTTTGGGCGTCCTCTTCCCGGCGAAACATCATCAAAGCATTGCCCCCGCCCACGTAGCCGGTTTCCCATTGGCGCTGGGAGTCGTTTTTATCCAGTTGGACAACCTCTTGCTTTTTTTCTCCTTTCCATTCCTCGTATCGCTCTGCGATCTTCTTCTCTGCGGGAAAAACTTGCTGGAGCGCTTCGGGAATCCAGGCGTCGTAAATCTGGGTTACCACGTGGGAAGCGCCCACGTTGGATTTCAGCATATTGCTGCCGAAAACGTAGCGTTGAATGGATGAGCAATCGAACAAGCAGAGGAAACGATCTTCATTGGCCATGGTTTACTCTCCTAAAATGTGTTGCTTGATGGCTTCCCACAGTTTTTTGGGGGCCAAACTGTCCCCTCCTAAAATCCGCAAATGGGGCTGGCCGCCGGTATCCACCGCCAGGTCTTCTTGAATGCGCAGCGCGGTGTCCGGCTTGAGGGCGGTAACCAGCACCGAACGCGCCTCCTCTCCGCCCATCTGTTGGGAGCGGTGCAGAATTTCAAACGCTTTGCTTTTGCACAGGCTTTCTTTGAGAGTTGTGGTAATAGAAATGCCGCACAACTGGTAGCCGTTTAGAATCATCACGTCGATCTCGAAATCTTTGCCGGCGTGCTCCTTTTTCACGTGTACATTCCGGTGTAAATAGAAGGGCAAATCTTCTTGCTCGATTTTTTCTATCAAAACCTGGAAGACGTAATCTTCCAGCCAGCCGCCGTCCAAATAGAGAATGGTCTTGACAAAATCCCCGGTTCTGCTCTTGAACGCTTTTTCAGAATCGGGAATCTCCAGGTATCCATCTTTGAAGCGCCAGGCTTGTTTTTCCGGAAAGGCGTTGATTACTTCCAGGGCGTGTTGATGGAAGGGATGAACTTCTTCCCTGCCGCTGTAAATTTCACACCGGACGCTCTTTTTTAATTCGCTTAGCAGAACGAAGTCCGGCTTTCGTAGCCGGTCATTATCATCATAAAAAAGCCAGCGGATTTTCTGGTTTTTCCATAGAACAAATTCATAAATCTGATTTTTCACTATGAATTGGCGCAATACTTTGTTTGCCTTCGACCAGTCCGGGGAATCGTCTGCTTCTTGTTTATCCTTTGGTTTTTCTTCCGGCAGGATACAGCCATGCAGAGTCAGCAAATCGTTAATGGTAATGTTGATTTCCTGGCGAAGGTCTGGGGTATTCGAGCGGCCATCGTCGAATTTGATTTTGAAGTCATGCGCATCCAGGTATGAAAAGGATAATTCACTGATTTTACCCGACTGCTGTTGAGAGACGAGGGTTCGATAGACGTGCACCGCCATATTCTTGGTGCCGCCGGTGTAGTTGAGGTGAACGCGCTCCTCTTTATTAAAAGAGAGGTTTCCGATCTCTTGCTGTATTTTTAAAGCGTGACCGGGGTCGGAAATGCCCCACAAACGATAATCCAGAGTCTCATGGCGCTTTTTGAGCACAGTCCCCAGTCGTTGGGCAATGTGGAAAGTTTCGCGGGTATAAACAGTTGTCACCGACTTGATACCCTCCAAAAAGTACTTCGCCGCCACGTAATTGGGCAGCGGGTTGGTGCCGATCAGCAAAACAAGATGGTCAATTTGCATTTTTGGATCCCTCATGCATTGTTACAGCGCGGAGCGTAGCGCGAGAAGCGTTCTTTCGCTCTTCCCTCTTCGCTTCCCGATCCTTGCTCTCCGCCGGTAGTAACGTTAAAACCATTTTCACACGCCCTATCACCCTTGATTCCTATCCATAGGGAAGTTAGAATCCTGAACCGCTACTGCCAATATTGACAACGTTGTCAAACCTGCCTGGGTAACCAACTTGGAGGTTCCGCTATCATCTGCATTGAGTTGTAAACAACCCTGCAGAGATAATTCCGGATTTGAATTTGAAAAATTTTACTCAATTCATTCTTAAAATGCAACGATTTTTTAACAATGATTCGAGCAGTATTAGCGCAGTGGCGGGAAGCGAGAAGCGTGGAGAGAAGAGCGGGGATGAAAGAGCGTTACTCGACTTACGCTCCACGCCCCGCTTTCCCAGATTATTTGAGGTGAAGGCGTAAAAATTGTCTTGATTTATTCACGACGATTTTTTTATTATTGACCGGCGGTTCCGAAGCATGAATGTTGATCGAGATCTTATAGATTCCGCACAGGGTTATGTTAAAGAAATTATACGATCACCGGGCATTTTGGAACTGGGCTTAGTTTTACATGGCGATGAATCGCCGCGTGGAATGAGGCAAACACTGCCCCAGGATGCTTATGAAATCCGAACCATCCGCATGCAATATGCCATACCATCGAAAACACATCCTTATCGCCGTCCTGGGCCGCACCCCCCAAATATTGACCGAAACCCTCTATGGCCTGTGCGTCATTCGCAAAATACCGCTCCGGGAAATATGGGCTATTTCCACCCGGGATGGCTGCCAGGAAGTTCTGGACAAACTCCTCCACCCCGGCCAGGGCAAATTTTACCAGTTGCAGCAGGACTACCCGGAAGCCTGCGGCCAATTGCGTTTCACGCCGGAGCAAGTCATTGTCGCCCACGACGGCCTCATTCCCATTCCCGACATCCGCACCCTCCGGCACAGCGAAAGCTTCATGGAAACCATCATCCAGATTCTCTGGGAAAAATCCGCTTTAGCGGATAACGTGTTGCACTGCTCCCTGGCCGGGGGGCGAAAAACCATGAGCGCCTACCTGGCCCTGGCGCTGCAACTGTTGGGGCGGCCACAGGACCGGCTGTATCATGTGCTGGTCGATCCCCACGAATTAGAAAACAACCCCGAATTCTACTATCCCCGGCCCGGCACAGCCGAAGTACAACAGGTACGGATCGATTTAGTGGATATCCCCATCATCTGCTTGCGGGAGCGGGTTCAAATCAGCCGTTTGAAATCTCCCGGCGGTTACCGGCAAATCTTAGAATGGGTACAAAAAGATTTAGACCAGGCGCTGATCCTTCCCGAACTGGCCCTGGATGCAGAAAAATGCGCCCTTAAGATTGGCCGGGTCGAAATCCACTTACAGCCGCAACAGTTCTGCCTCTACTGGTACTTTGCCGACCGCAGCCGCGCCCGGCCTGCAAACGTAACCGTAGAGAACTACCCGGCCTATTTCGACTTTCCCCAGGGCTCCTACGCCAGCGACGATCTCCTCGCCGGATTACTCCAACGGTTTGACATTGTAGATTCCTCCGGCCAGATGCGCCGGAAATTCGCCCAAAAAGTGCTCGAAAATGGCTGGCTGCCTATGAGCTGGGTGCGGCAGGCCAAATCACGCATCAACGACCGGATCCGCCTGGGGCTGCCCAACGCCTATTGGTTGCCCTTCTACCTCATCAGCGCGGAGGGCAAACGCGGGAACTGCTGCTATGGAATTAAGCTGGAGGGGAGAAGAATCGTGGCGCCGGCAGGTTTTTGATTGGAAGCGGCGGGAATCAGCAACCAGCAAAAAAATCCGTGAAAAAGCGCGAACGAATCGACAAACGGCCGGAGAACATTTATGGACACCCTTGCCATTTTGGTGGCGCTGGCGACAATCATTGCCGGGGTATTTGCCGCCATCCAGTTAGGTGAATGGTTTCGCGATTGGCGGTTAAACCGAATTCGCCTGAAAACCCGCACTTATGCCCCCGGCATTCTAAAAACCAACGGCAAGCCAATTATCATCCTAAATTTCACTCATCCCCTGGAGGAACAAACCTTGCGGCAAATTGAGCAGCAAATCAACCAGCCGATTGGCAAAGTTATCGATGTATCGACACATTTCGATGACAACAAACCGTTCAGTTCAATGACGAAAAAACTGCTGGAAAAAATAAAATTTACCCCGGAAGAATGGCAGCAGGGCCGCTTCCTGGTAAACCTGCCCGGCTTTACACCGATCACGGCAACGCTTCTTTCCGAATTGCACGGGCGAATAGGCCATTTCCCGACCATTCTCCGGCTACGGCCTTTGAAAGGCGATGCGGCCCAAACGTATGAACTGGCAGAAATCATCAATTTGCAGGAAATTCGTGACGCCGCCAGGAAAACCAGGTAATTGTCAATTTCTTAAGAGGAGCGTGAAGCGGGGGGCGTAGGGGTGGGGCGGAAAGCGTAGAGCGGAGAGCATTTTTTTCGCTTCTCACTCCACGCTCCCCACTTCTTGCGCCCCGGCTTTTTGGGGTTTTCTTTCTTCTTCTTGCGAAACGGTGCAGCTTGACGTTTACCAGAACGACGCGCCTCTTCCAGTTCGGCACTAAGCTTGGTGATCGTCTTAGCCATTTGGGCTACCTGAG
>WYBG01000519.1 GCA_011526015.1 Deltaproteobacteria bacterium
GGAATGACAATTTACGTGCTTTTCATGTCACTCCCGCGAAAGCGGGAGTCTATAAAATATCTCAGTTCCTGGGTGCGCATACAACTGTTTTCTAATCCTTAACAGGGTTACTTTTGCGCTACTGCGTTTTTTGAGTTCCTGATCGCCCGAATATAATAAGCCGTCCAATTCCAATGTTAATGCAATAAAGGGTGTATCAGTCTCATCAACATCTTTGCACAACTCATAAGCTTTTTTCCAATTTGATTTCTCTATCAAATCTTCCTTGTAGATGGTCAGCTTCTTCAACAGAAAATAATAGACCCTTGTAATTTCATCTTCGGAGAGTTCACTGTATTTGATAATCTTGTCTTTGTGCTTGAATAATTCAATGATGGGTAATTCGCAGATATAAAACTGGTAATCTCTTGATCGCAGTGTTGCCAGAAATGCAGACTTACTTTTGAGCAGGGAAGAGATCAAAATATTCGTGTCCACAATAACCGGTTTCTTCGCTTCCAATTATTCCTCGATGTATTTTCCTTTTATTTTCTCCCATACTTTTTGGTTTATTTCTTTTGCTAACTGCCCGGCCTGATTTTCGGTAAGCTTTCTTTTCATCCGAATTTGCTCAATTTCCAAAAATTCTAATATACTTGCCAAAAGATTTTTGTCTATTGAATCCCTGGGGAACCGGATAACGATATCTTTATTAACATATTCTAATTGATACATCATTCACTCCTTAAATTTTTGTTCTAATATATTATAAAGCATTCTCGAATTCAACAGCTTTGCTTGCAGCGATACCCCGGAAGGATATGAGCGCCGGAGCTTAAGTTGTTGGCTGACTAAGCGGTAGAATTGGAAGTAGATCGTAAACCGTGTCAAGGCGCCTGGGTAACGCTGCCGCTGTCGGGGCGCCAGAAGAAATTCAGGTCGCGCGCGTCGATTCCCCCATCCAGGTTGAAATCCCCGAATTTGAGATAATCCCACGCTGTGCCGTTCTGCGCCCGCCAGACCTCTTCCCGGTCGCTGATATTCACGCTGCCGTCGCTATTGCCGTCCCCGGCGATCATGCCGTAAACCCCGCCGCCAAGCAGCCTCATAGGATTTGCTCCGTAGGCCTGCGATTGGGCGGTGGTGAAGTCGTATAAAACGCTGGATTCGCTGAGAGAAACGGGATTGGCGCTCATAATCGCCAGGTGATTGCGGTGGCGCACCACCAGGTAATAACTGCCCGGGGGGTAGAGAAATCGAACCGGGCTAACCCCATCCAAATCTACCACCGCGCCGTCGCTGGTGATGAAGGCCGCCCGGGAAATCTTTTTCTCGAACGCCGGAGAATTGCCCCGCAGCTCCAGCAGCACCCAATCCGTTACCCCGGGGGGAATATTTGCCACGCTTTCCGCGCCGCTGTAATTCCACGGCGCGCCGCCGAAGGGCTGGGACAGGGGCAGTTTGGCGTTGTCGCCTAAGTAGCTGTTCATGCTGCCGTTGTTGTAGGGACCTTCCAAAAATGTTTTGAGGTTCGCCGAGAGGCCGTCGGTGACGATGAGCTGCACCGGGACGGTTAGCTGCGCTTCATCGGGGTCGTTGCTGGAAATGAGCACGTTGCAGGCATAGGTTCCGGGGCTTAAACCGGCGGCATCGATGTTCAAACTGGCATTTGCGCTGCCGCCGGGCGGGATGGCCCCGCTGAAAGGGGTTACCGACAGCCAGGGGCAATCGTCGCCGCTGCTGCCATATACCAGGAACGGAAACCCCTGCTGGGTGGAAGTGCCGCCGTCCAGGGCATTCTGCCAGACGCCGCTGGCATATTGCAGCCCGTTTCCGGTAACGGTCTGCCCGGTGACGGTAATAGGCGGGGCCCAGGGGCCGGAGGCGAGGCTTCCGGCGCACTTCCAGACAATCCAGTAGGTTCCCGGGGTGAGGGTAAACCCGGCGCCGGCGGTGCCGACCATGACCGGGCGGTTGGCAGCGACCCTCATGGTATTTTCATCCACCCGGTAGATATTAGCCCAGCGGGTATTGATCAACCGGTTGGTGGTCAGGTTGCCGAACACCACGCTGCTGCCGGGGTCGCGGGGATCCCCGTTCCAGATTTGATAATATACCCCGGTAATGGTGGAGGCGGTTGAAGAACCGGTCTGGTAGGCAAAGAACACCAGGGAATCGACGCTCCAGCCGGCGGGATTGGAGACCGTAAAATCATCGGCAAGGCGGTTATCCGCGGAAAACTGGTTCCCGAATCCCAGGATGGTCATTCCTAAGCTGACGTTTTGGAGAATGCTCTCGTCCGCTCCCCCTACCCCGGTGCCGGCGCTGTTGGCCAGCGGCCCGTTATCGTACAAAATATATTCGGTAAACGGGAAAACCGGGGGGTGAAGCGGTGAAAACGCTGCGCCGGCTTTTTCCCCCGCGGCAGGCGATTCATCCCTGGCAGACTCGTCAAAGAAAGGGTATGGTACTGGCAGGAATTTGGCGGGGTATGCTTCTTCGGCGAACACGACCGTTACGCCGTTTTCCGGGGTTGGCTGAACCGGGTCGGGCGGGGTGCGCCCGCTATTCAACGCTAAGGTCAGATCCTGCTCCCCGGCCCACCAGTTGAGGGCCCGGGCGCGCCCCTGGGCCAGGTTCGAGATCGCCAGCGTTGCAGAAGCGGTTGCATCCGGCTCCAGGATGAACTCGAACGAGAGCGGGGAGAGCTCGATCTCCGGGGGAGCGGGCGGCCCGTAAACTCCCACGGCGTCCCAGGCGTCTTTTACCGCCTGAAGCTGCGGGGAGGGATCCCCGAACAGGTCGCCGGCGGCGCTGATGGAGCCATTGCGGGCGTCGATAAACCGGGAGTTGGAAGCCAGGTAAACGGTGAGGCTGCGGTAGGCAATTTGCGCGGCGTCATCAATTCCGATCCCGCTGACGGCGTAGGCGTCGCCGTTATCGTTCACCCCGCTGCCCCCTTCGGAGAGGAGATAAAACCAGAAATTCTGCACCCCGCTGTTGCTGTGCACCCCGCCGTAATCGTTGGATGAATTGGGACTGGAAGACAGCGGCGCCCAAAAGTTTCCGAAGTAAGTGTCCGGGTCGCCCGCGGAGTTGGGATTTTCCATGGAGCGCAAGGCCGGCCCGGCCAGGTAAATGTCCTCGCCGATCAGCCAGTCCCCCGCGGCGCCTTCGATGTAAAATTCAATCGCGGTTCCGAAAATGTCGCTGAAAGATTCGTTCAACGCGCCGGATTCGTTGGCATACACCAGATCGGCGGAATATTCGGTGACCCCGTGGGTAATTTCGTGGCCGGTCACGTCCAGGCTGACCAGGGGGGAAAAGGTTACCCCGTTCCCGTCGCCGTAGGTCATCCGGGTTCCGTCCCAAAAAGCGTTATTATAGTTGTTGCCATAATGCACGTAGCTGCGCAAGATTCCACCGGTGTTGTTATAGCTGTTGCGCCCGTGCTCGTAAAA
>WYBG01000520.1 GCA_011526015.1 Deltaproteobacteria bacterium
GCGGCCATGCGGCACAGGTACACCCCGGCGGCCACGGGGTCGCCCTCATCGGTGGTTCCGTTCCAGGTTACCCGGTAATAACCGCTGTTCACCACTTCTCCATTCATAAGAGTTTTGACCAGTTGGCCGGTCAGGTTATAAACCTTCAAACTCACTTTGGTATCGGGCGACGCCACTCCAAATTCGATGGTAGTAGTGGGGTTAAAGGGATTGGGGTAATTTTGCTCCAGCGTGAAATGATCCGGCGTCACGGAAGAGAGCAGGGTATAAACCGGGTCGCAGGTAGTGGAGTGGCCGGCAACGTCGAATACTTCTAAGGTCAGGGTGCTGGAGTGGTTTGGATCGATCTTTGTCGCGGTCACGATCACCGGATCGGTAGTCCCGGGGGTGAAAGCGGGAAGATTGACGTCCGCATTCACCGCTACCAGCACGCTGACGTGCGCCAGGCCGCTCTCGCCGTCCTGCAGGCGCACCTGCAACGTTACCGGCGGGCCGGGAGCAACCCCCAGGAGCAAACAATCCGGCGGGTTATGGTCCTGGCTCGCGCCTGTTACCGCCAAACTGAAGCTGACTGTATCGGATTGCGGAATCGGCGCGTTATCCATAGCGATAGCCATGATGCCCGGGTAACTTCCGGTATCTGATGCAGAAGGAGTAAACAAAATCAGGCCGCTCCCGTCGCCGTTATCCGTAAAGCTGCCGAAGGGCGGAAGCTGTTGAACCGCGAGGACAAGGCTGTCGCCGTCCGGGTCTATGGCGAGCACCGGAACGTGCAGGGTTTCGCCGGCGGTTAAGGCCAGGTTAGCGATTGCTTCCAGCACGGGAGCGCGGTTTACATCGATAACGCTGAGGGAAAAGGAAACCGTATCCGCAAGAACCGGGTCGCCGTCATCGCTGGCGACCACGGTAATCCCCGGGTAGTACCCCGCGGCGTCGAACCCCGGCGCAAAGGTAAACACGCCGCTGCCGTTCCCCTGGTCGAGGAAACTCGCAAACGGGGGAAGATGCAGAGCCGTAAGAACCAGCGCGTCTCCATCGGGATCGGTTGCGCTTGCCGCGACGGTAAGGATTTGATTTTCCGCCATAGTTTGATCCGCAATGGGGGTTAACACCGGGCGGTGGTTCGCGCTCGCTGCCTGAACCGTTACCATTCCATCCCGAATGGTCAAGAACGCCATTAAATCCGCAAAAGTAAAGGCAGCTAACATCCCGATATATTCCAGGTCTATGCTGGTTGAGCTTCCCTCCTCCCCCGCGGCGGTAAAATGGATCTTCAATATATCGAATGCGCCCCCCTGGCCGGCCGCTTTCGCCCCGTTAAAGATCAGAACCCCCGCGGAGGCGTTCCCGTCGTCTACCATGCCGGTAAATCCTTGCAGCACCCCGGAATTCCCATAATATTGGAGCACCGCGGGGTCCCAGGTCAACGTGCCGGTAAAGCTTCCCAACAAATGATTGGGAGCCGCCATACCGGACATATCAACCCGGATGCCCGCGGACAGCGTATCCCCGCTTTGTGGTTCCGGGTTGGATGGAACGGCGGCAGAGACCACCACGCCCGAAGGAGGATTCAGACCGGTTCCGGCCAGGTCGATGATGGCGGGGTTTTCATCCGGATCATTGCTATAAATGTTCAATCGGGCGGTTTTCGCTCCCGCGGAGGCGGGCGTGAAACCGACGATCAGCGGGTGGCCTTGCCAGGGCAACACCGTAAAGGGAGCGCCGCCCTCGAGAATGGCAAACTCCCCCGCGGCGCTGCCGGTTATTTCGGTGGCGCTGACCAGCAGCGCTTCCGTGCCGATATTGTTGATCCAAAAAACCTGGGTTGTCGTAGAGCCGACGGGGTGGGCCCCGAAATGGTAAAACGTGACCGGCAACTGGATATTCGGGGCGAAGTTCCTGCCAATCCGCAGCACGGTTTTGTTCACAATCAGGAAGGGCATTAGATTGAAAGATGAATGGGGAGCGGTAATTCCCAGGTATTCCAGCTCCATGGTAGTGGAATTACCGCCCGGTTCCCGGGCCATAAAATGGAGCACCAGGATATCGAAAACCTCGCCCCGGCCGGTTGAATTGAACCCACGGAAGATAATGACGCCATCGCCGACAGAGAGGTCTTCGACTTCCCCGCTAAATCCTGCCAGAATACCGGAGTGTCCCTGGTATTGCAGCAGGGCGGGATCCCAGGTTAAGGTCCCGGAAAAACTGCCCAGTAGGTAAGCGCTGCCGGTCATATCGAAATTGATCGCCACGGAAACCTTTTCCCCGGCGCGGGGATGCCGGTCGGACGGGATCGCCGAGGACACAATAACCGGCGAGGCGTCCTGGGCCCGGCAGGGCGGCAAGCTCATCAAGAGCAGGATACCGAACAAATAAATGATGATTAAAAGGGGATTTCCCCTCTCCAACACTTTAATTAACCGCGACATCGAAACTCCTTTTTCAGTATAGATATTCCCTAAAAATCTTCCCGGGGAGCGCATCTTCCCGGGAAGCCTGTGATGAAAATTCAGGGTTAAACTGACATTTTCACATTATGTCTTTGACAATTCTTTGGCCGGTAAGCCGAGATTCCCCGCTTGCGGTACGATGCGGAACATCGTACCGACTCATCGCTCCCCTCTAAAAATCCAAAATCGTTTTCTTAAAATTACGGGTACATGTTTCCTGTTCGGGCGTTATCCCCGGTTACTGCACTTCTCCGGGCGGGAAGTACCTCTCCTCCCGGCCTGCTGGCCGTGGCAGTAGATTCCCGAATGTTTTAATCGGGAATCCACTGCCACAGCGCCATAGATTCCCGCTAAAGACATCCGGGAATGACAGACATGAGACACTTTTTAGTGAATCTGCAACAACCCGCCTGCCGGGAGGAGAGGCGGAATGAACCTCAAAACATCTGTGTCAATACAGTACCGGGAACACCCGAGCTGCCGAAAGCGCCTCAGAGGCTGTTTTAAAAGTCGCCTGCCTGGGCAGACAGGCCACTAAGTCCCAAAGACGCGAAGGAATCACAAAGAAACAATAAATTCTTAGTGAAACTTGGTGTTTTTGTGGCTTCGGGGCATAAATTCAAACTTTTAAAACGGCTTCTCAGGGCAGCAAGAAATATCCCAGAACCAGCCAAAAACCGATCGAAGCCGCGGATAAGGTCCCCCAAATAGCGACGCCGATCTTGAAACCGGAGAGCCGCTCTTGCGCCTGCTCCGACGATATCACGGCCTGGGTGACGTACGGCGCGGCAATACGCTCATAGCTTTTTTCATCTGCGGCCACACCCGCTTCCCAAATACCCACGTTGGTCACCGGAATCATGGTTTCACGTGCCATAACACAATCTCCTGTTGTTTTGAAGAGTTGAACGTTAGTTAAAGGATCATAAATCATAAAATTATTGCCTCTTGTAAACCTGCGGCCGGAATGCTTCCGTTTTCAACGGAAAGCGCCCGGCTCAGCCCTCCACCGGGGAGCGCGAGTACCGCTTGCCGGCCAGTTGGTAGAGCAAGCGGCGTTCTTCGCTAATAAAAGCCATATTGAAGTACGAGAGCGTCAAGTAAATGATTGCGGCGGCGGCCAGGAAGATGCCCAGCGCCGGCAGGCTGCCCATGAACGGCTTTGCCAGCATTGCCAGCGCCCCGATGGTGAGGCTGTTGAAAAGAATCTTCAGCAGATTTTTCCATGGTAGCGCTACTTGAACGTGCTTTTTCGCCATGTAATATTCAACCATTCGTTGCCAGAGGATGGCGCTGGCGCTGGCAAGCGCTACCCCGGTGATCCCCCAGGTCTGCACCAGGATGAAGCTCATAACGATGCTGTACACCAGGGCGATTTTCCCGATGAGGCGAAATTCCGTGCGCTCCAGAACTTGCAGGGGCAGGGCGGCCGGAAAAGAAAGCATCACGTGGTAGAACAGTAAGAGCACCATGGCCGGGTAGGCCTCCAGGTACCTGGCGTCGAATGCCCGGGAGATGACCTCCTTGCCGAGAATCACCGTTATGATAAAAATCGGGAACAACACAAAGGCGGTCAGTTTGGTGATAATCTGGAACATCTTGCCCAATTCGATTTTGTTGTTCGAGCAGGCATAGCGGGAAAAATATGCCGGGATAATGACCCCCTTCAGAAGATTCGCGGGCAGGCATTTCGAGATCAAATAACTCAGGTGGGCGACAAAGGCATACCCGCCCAACCCATTCAAATCCAGAAAAAAGGCAATGATGATAAAGTCCGTGGAAATATTGAATAACAACGTTCCCGGTTGGTTGAAAAAGGTGAGCCGCCCGGCATTTAGAAGCTGTTTCAGCAGAGTAGAGACCGAAACTCCTGCCGCAGCCCGGGGTTGATCCGGCAACGCTTTGAGGCCCGCGACGGCGTAACGCGCATAAGCGCCCAGGAGAGCCAGTGAGGCCGCCAATTCCATCCACAGAACTTCTAATAACCCGTAACCCAGGTAAAAAACGATTCCCAGGGCGAAAAACCGGCTGACAGTATAAATCATAGTCGCAAGGGCCACATATTTGTGCAGGAACAGGGTTTCCAGAATCCGTTGCAGCGAACCTGCCTGTAGCAAAGAGAGGGTCGTGATGGCAAAAATCGAAAAATAAAGGGCGCGGCCGTCCAGATGGAGCAAAAATCCCCACTTTCCTATCAACCCAGAAACGATTATAACGGCAGGCAAAAGGATTATCAGCCGGGAACTCAATCCCAGGCGGACGAGCCGGGGAAATCCGGAAAATGCAGCGCTCGGAGCAGCAGTTTGCAAGTAGCGATAGAAAAACGGCATAACCGCGACGGAAGAAAAAGCGCCCAGGCACGCGGCAATTGCCAAAAAGAGATTATAAATCCCATAGTCCGAAAGGGATAGTTGTGTCATCAA
Organism: Deltaproteobacteria bacterium; assembly: GCA_011526015.1. Lineage (GTDB taxonomy): Bacteria > Calditrichota > Calditrichia > RBG-13-44-9 > J075 > JABWBP01. The sequence goes on from WYBG01000520.1 coordinate 4,874, forward strand.
CAGCCAGGTGATAAATAAACCGGCCGCTTGTTCGGTAAATTTTCCCAACACATAAATCGAGCTTTTCTTGATTCGCAGTGAATTCGCCGTCATCGCTATTGCTCCTTGCTGCTTCAGCTTCCGTATTTCATTTGAGTTCAGGTGCATTTATTTAATTTTCGCTACGGTCCGGAATCCATAGCCGGCAACACTTTGTCAAGCAAGTCTTCAGCACTCAACCGGGTGATTTCCACCGTCTTCGCCAAAGAACGTTTTACCAGCGCGATTGGCGGAGAGTAAAACCGGCGATACTTTCCAAACCCCGGAAAGGGTTTTGAAAAATTGCCCCGATTGCTTCAGAAACCAAAATAATGGGAGTGAGTTTTAACGGCTAAGAGCGGCGCCGGGCGCCGGGAGGGCCGGATTCCATTCCTGAAGACTCGCTATCCTTAGCACTTCAGAATATTCGTTGCTGCTATTCTTGATGCCTGAAATATCAGACCATTCGTTTCGTCTTTCGTCGTTACGGGGGATAAGAAAAGACATTCCCGAACCCCTCAATGTGACAAAGCGCAATAAAAATTTCAGCCATAAATTAAAAACCGAAAACATGAATATTATGCGCTTTAATCGAAATAAATTTGTAAAAAATTACTACCGGTTTGGTAGAATTAAATTTACGAGAAAAAAAATCGTGAAATCGTCAAGTCGTATTATTCGCGGAGAGGGACGGGGCGACGGATCGCGATACAGCTACAAAAAAACGTCGAAACAATTGCAAAACCCGGGAAATGGAGATACAATCGTGAAAAGTACGTAGCAGGCGAGGACAGGCGTATCGAAGGGTGGTAGCGTTATTTCCCGGCAAATCTCCCCCATTTTTCGACATGGTTTTACCCGGCCTGTCGAAAAAATGCGATAAAAAGGGCTTTTTCCGTGGGAATAAGGGTATTTTTATCAATTTTGGCCGGGCAGGGGTTCCGGGGCGGTCATAAAAAACCGGGGAAATCGAGCAAACTGCTACAAAACCGTTGTAACAGTTTAGCGATCCGGCTTCCCGGTTTTTATCAAGGCCGAATGAGGGATGCCGCAGGGCGGCGGCTCTCCCGGCCTTATTTGAGCGATGCGGGCAATTTCAGCCGGCGCCTTCTTAACGGCGGTAAGCGCAGCAAATTTCGCCGGGCAAGCCCCGGCATTGCGCCATAGAAACTCTATTTCAAACCGGCCCCAACGTCATAATTATTACACTCCGCGGGTGAATGCACAAAAAAACAAACCTGGCGGAAAAAAAGCGGTGGTTCGCCGGGAAAGCCGGAAAACGGCAGAAAACCGGTGAAAATTCCTTAAAAATGTTACATTTTTGATAAGTGACACAAAACAAACCGTTAAATACCAGAGTTTGTTACTGTTGTAGCAAGAATTGAGAAGTGAATGAGA
>WYBG01000521.1 GCA_011526015.1 Deltaproteobacteria bacterium
GCTTTGAATGAACGGCGCGCCCAGCCCGGCAGGAAATACCAGGGTATCGAGATGGGCGGATTTCATGTACACCACCCCGGAGCTGTCCGAGAGGCTGCGGGCGAAGGCATATACCCGCCGGTGGGTGGAGTCGATGGCCATGATGGCGCGGGTGGTCTGGTCTTCGGTGGCCCAGACCTGGTGGCGGGTCCAAACCCCGGCCGGGGTGCGTTTCAGCAGGTAGTTCAGGGGCTTGCCGGTGCCGGTGAGGCTGGTTTTGGTGATGGCAAAGACGTGTCCGCTGCCGTCATCGGCCGCTTTCAGGTTGATATGGTCGTCGGCGATATCGATCAGGGTCGCATCGGTCAGCGCCACTTCGCGCGGCTGCCAGGTGGTATTGGGATCGCTGTCGTTGTGAACCGCGAAATACATCTTTTTATCATTCTGGTTGCTCCACATCACCCCGATTTTATTTCCCCCAAAGGCCGTCAGGGCGGCAATGTCATCGGGGTTCAGCTTCGCTCCCTGCACCGGGAGGGTAAAGGAACCCAGCCAGGTAATGCCTCCATCGGTGCTGCAATTCACTTTTACATTATTATTTTCCGCCCAGGCGGCCCATAATTTTCCCCCGGAATCCTTGTCGATGGTCAGTGCTTCCGAGGTGGCGTTATTGATGTAGGTGGGGAAATTCGCGTCCAGGGTATAGATCCCCCCGGCGTAACTGTAGCGATATAAACGGGTCCATTGGGCGGGATCGGGAGTGGGAACGCCGCTGTTGGTGCCGGCGAAATAGTGCGAGGCCACGTACAGTTTCTGGCCGTCCCACAGGATATCCGCCTTGGTATTGGGGCGGTCGTCGATCCCTACCCCGGTATTGGTCCAACCGGGGGGATTGCCGGGGTTGTAGCGATAGATTCTATACCGGCTGGTGGAAACGTCCCACATGCAGGCCCACCAGCGCCCGTCGTTCCACCACAATTTGCTCTCCGGTTTTTCGCCGGTAATCTCCCCGTCCGGTATGCTCCCGTAGGCGAAATCCCGGTAGCCCGCTATCACCGGGGTAGAGGTCTGGGCGATTGCCGGTTCAATATTCATGAGGAAATAACAGAGAAGCAGAAAACCCCATTTCCCCGCCGGGAAGCCCGGTAAAGTCGAATTGCGTACAATCCTTTGAAGTAACATAGTCAGGAACATCCTTAATTGATTGGAAACAGTTTATAATGTCGGGAGAAAGACCCTCGCGAAACCCGCATACCGCCAAAGAGGCCCCGGGTATTCAGGGGACGTTTTATACTCTTTAAAAGTCCAATTTTAGGGGATAATTGGTCCAGCAGCGTGATTCCATGCACAATATGGATATATTTTTCGCGCAATCAACTCCATAAACCTCCCGGGGGGGTGACGCCTCCCGGGAGGTTCGGCCAATCCTCATTTGAGCAAGACCATCTTTCGCACCGCGTTAAAATCACCCGATGCGCCATCCGCCGCGGAGACCTGAATATGGTAAAAATAGATTCCGCTGGCCAGGCTGCGCCCCTCGAACGTGGCCAGGTGGTACCCCGAGGGCTTGTACTCATCCACCAAGACCGCTACCCGCTGCCCCAGCAGGTTGAAAACTTCGATCTTCACCCGCCCGGGCCGGGGCAACCCATAGCGCACCCGGGTTTCGGGATTGAAGGGATTGGGGTAGTTCTGCATCAACAGGTATTCTTTGGGAACCTGGCCGGCGTAGCCGTCATCGATTCCCAAAACCGGCAGCACTTCTACCCCGATGGTGTCGGAGGCGCTGGCCCCTTGCGGATCGCTGACGGTGATCACCAGCTCCGCGGACGCCCCGTGAAGCTGATTTTTGGCGGATACTACTAACAGGCCGCTGGCGGGGTCATAGTCCAGCACCAGCGTATCCGGGAAGGCGGCAAACTGGTAAGTCAGCAGGGAATCCGGGGTTTCCTCGTCCTCCACCGCCGCCCAGATGTCCAGGGTATCGGAAGCGTTGGCGTCGAAGCGCAGGGAATCCGGCAATCCGCTGATCACCGGCGCGGCGTTAACCGCCTGCACCCAAATGCTGACCGCGGCGGTATCCAGCCCGCCCCGCCCATCGCCGATGACGTAGGAGAACTGGTCGAGCCCCCCGAAATTGGGCGCCGGTTGGTAGAGAATGGCGGTATCGCCGGGAGAAAAGAGCGGGGTTCCCACGGTTCCCGCACTGATCAGCGACTGAATGGCAATTTCGTCGCCGTCGGGATCGAAATCGTTCGCCAGCACCGCGATCAGCACGGCAATTCCCTCCGCGGTGGTGTCGGCGTCGTCCACGGCCACGGGGGCGCGGTTTACTTCCAGTACCGTCAAAGTGAACATATCCTGGGCGAACAGCACCGGGGCGCTGGTATCGGCGACGATCACCTGAATATCCGGGTAAATTCCCGAAGCGTCATAACCGGGGGCGAAGCGGATGGTCGCGTGGCCGTTGCCGCTGTCCTCCAAAACCCCGAAAGCGGGCAGGTTGCTCACCGCAAATACCAAACTGTCGCCGTCGGGGTCCACGGCGGAGAGGCTTACCAGCAGGGTATCGCCTTCGTTGACGGTCTGGTCGGCCACGGGGGTTAGCGCGGGGGCGCGGTTAACGTTCAGCACCGCCAGGGTAAAGGCTTCCAGGTCGAACAGCGCCGGGACCCCGTTATCCATGGCCTTTACCTGGATGTTGGGATAGACGCCGGCGTCGCTGTAGCCGGGCAGGAAGCGCAGGCTGCCGTGGCCGTTGCCGCTGTCCGTGAAGGCGCCGAACGCCGGGAGGTTGAGAACCGAGAGCACGATAGTGTCCCCGTCCGGGTCAACCGCGGAAACGGAAATCTCCAGGGTATCCGCCTCGTTCATTTCCTGGTCGGCGATGGCGCTCACCACCGGGGCGCGATTGGTTCCGTTCACGGTGAGCAGGAAAGCGGCGGTATCCGCCAGCGCCGGTACGCCGTTGTCCGCGGCGATCACTTCCATGGGGTAATTCCCGGCGCTGTTGAAGCCGGGAGAGAACAGGATGGTTCCGCTGCCGTTCCCGTGATCGGTGAAACTGCCGAAGGCCGGCAGGCCGTTCACTGCCAGAACAATCGCGTTTCCATCGGGATCAATTGCGGAAATCGCCACGCTGAGGGTATCGCCTTCGCCCATCAATTGGTCTTCGATGGCGGTTAGCTGCGGCGCGCGATTGGTATTGGTTACGGTCAGGCTGAAGGAGACGGTGTCGGAGAGGGACTCCAGCGGCGAGCCTCCCCGCTTCCCTTTCTCCCGCCCGGGGGCGGAATTCAATTTCGAATTTGCGGAAGTGAGGTTGATGGTGTCCTTCACGATTACGGTAATGCCGGGGTAGAACCCCTCCGCGTCGTAGCCGGGGGCAAAGGTGATGGTTCCGGTTCCGTTCCCGTGGTCGCTGAAGCTGCCGAAAGAGGGCAGGTTGAGCGCTTCCAGGGCCAGGTCGTCGCCGTCCGGGTCGCTGGCAAAGACCGGGACGTGCAGGGTCTGGCCCTCCGCCATGCCGGTATCCGGCAGCGCGGCCAGGGTTGGGGGACGGTTCACGTGGTTCACCACTAACATAAAAGAAGCAAAATCGGACAGCGGGGCTGGCGTTCCGTTGTCGGTGACGATCACGCGCAGGTTCAGGTAGGTACCGGCATCGTTGTAGCCGGGGATAAAGCGCACGATGGCGCTGCCGTTGCCGCTGTCCGTCACGCTGCCGAAGAGCGGGAAATTGGCCGTGGAAAAGCTCAGGCTGTCGCCGTCGGGATCGCTGGCGGAGACGAAGATTTCTAAGGTGTCGCCTTCATCCACGGTCGCGTTGGCGACGGCGGAAATCTCCGGCGGGCGATTGGTGTTGTGCACCGTGAGGGTGAAATCCAGAGTATCGGAGAGCGCCGGAACCCCGTTATCGGTCGCAATGACCCGGATGCCGGGATAGATTCCCGCGTCTTCATAACCGGGCGAGAAGGTGAATAACCCTCCGCCGTTGCCGCTGTCGGCAAACGTGGCAAAGGGAGGCAGGTTTTTGGCCCGCAAGAAGATGGCGCTGCTGTTGGAATCCGGGTTGGCGGCGGATACCGGCAGATGGAGAACCCCGGTCTCGTTGACCGCGGGATCGACGATCGGCGCGATCTGGGGCGGCTGGTTGACCGGAATGACCGTCATGGTGAGCGGCAGGGTGAGGGTACGCTCGTCCGGGTCGTTGCTGGTGACGATCAGATCTGCCTGGTAAGCGCCCAAATCCAGCCCGGAGGCGTCCAGGCGAATCTCCACGTTTTCACTGCCGCCGGCGGCCACGGAGCCGCGCCGGGGAGCCAGGCTCATCCAGGGAGCGGGGGGAGCCGCGCCTTCGATGACGTAAATCAGGTTGGTGCCGAAATCGGACATCCACACCGTCAGCTCCGGCACCGCGGTAATCCCGGATGCCAAATTCGCCGGGCGGGGGAAAGAATCCACTTTGTTGAAATTCTCATCGGCTAAGTAAACCCGCTCGCGCACGATATTGGCCACCCAGAAGCCCCCTTGCACGGGATCCCAATCCAGCCCGGCGGTGCGCTTGCCCACCGGCGTATCGAAGGCTTGCAGGGTGTGCCACATTCCCCCGGGCAGCAAATCGATTTTGCGAATGGTTTTGTCCACGTTATTGGACACGAAAAATTCCCCCAAGTCATTGATGGCAATGCCGATGATCTGGTCGATATGATCGTTGGGATTGGGGTTACCGGCTCCATCCAATTGCCACAGACCCAGGAGCGCCCCGGTAAATTTGTTAATGGCGTAAATGGCGTCATTGACCGTGCCCCCGCCGTTGAAATCGGTGATGAAAAGAGTATCCCCGGCCACGGCCAGGTCGTACGGCCCGGCCGGGAAACCGACCGAGAGGGTAATGGTTTGCAGCACCGCGTGGGGAGCGGTTTTTTGCACCAGGTACACTTTCCCGGCGGTTTCATCGGTCACCCACACCGCGTCCAGGGCGGGATCGTAGGCCAGGCCCACCGGAAAAGGGGTTCCGGGGGCGGGAAAGGTTTCCAGAATGTCGCCGGTTTCTTCCGTGGCCGGGGGCGGGCCGCCGCCGCTGAGGGGAAAAATCAAATCCGAGAGCCGGGAGGCGTTGCGGAATTTCTCCGCCCACTCCGGGCTGTCGAACATATCGGCCTCGCCCTCTCCCGCGGCGTTCCGGGCGGGAGAGAACGTTTCGGGAACGCTTTCATCCCCGCGGCGCAGGCTGGCCTTGCGGCTGCGGATACTCCAGCTCAAAATGGAAGCGCCGGTATTGTAAATGCCCAGCACGCCGGCCAGGGAATCGCCCTGCGGAACGGTGAATGAGAAAGAAGTGGGCGAGAGCACGATTTCCGGCGCGCCGGGGATCAAAAAACCGGCCAGCGCGGCCGTCAATTCCTCCCGGGTGGCGGGAGAAACGGCGTCGTTCAGCTTTGCCAGGGCGTAGGAGAAGCAGAAGGTTCTTTGCCCGAAGCTGCCGTTGTGCTGCACCGCCACGTTGCCGTAGCTGCTCTCCACAAAAGCGACCCGCCCGTCCAGGGGGGTGTAAATGTCGATGTAACCCACCTGCGGCTGGCTGGAGGAGGTGAACAGCATTCCCTGGGTGAGCGCCGCGTCCTGCCCGGCCAGGCCGTTGATGGGATTATTGTCCCCGTCGGAGGCGGAAAAAAGACCGAAAAGGTTCAGCAGGGCGCTGTTGGAGGACTGGTCGTAGCCCAGCGCGTCGCCGCCTTCCAGGTACACCCGCCCCCCGGCTTCTAAGTAAGTTTTCACCGCGGCGGCCATGCCGGCGTTGAATTCGGTGAGGGTGGAGCCATCGTTGCCGTAATTGCCGAAGGAGAGGAACACCGCGTCGAATCCGGTTAGCGAGGGCGGGAACACGTTGGTATAAGTGACCGAGAAGCCGGCGTCGGTCAGGTAGGCGCTCAGGTACGCCCCGCTGTAATTCGCGCCGTTCAACACCCCTTCCCATACCAGCACGCCGGCCGGGGGAGCCGGCTCATCCACGCCCACGGCCGCCCAGGCGTCTTTTACCGCCTGAACCTGGGCGGAGAGATTGCCGAACAGATCCGCCGCCGCCTGGATGGAGGCGTCGCGGGCGTCGGCGTACTTCGCGCCGGGGGTGAGGTAAAATGCCAGGGCGCGGTAGGCGATCTTTGCGGCGTCGCCCAGCCCGATCCCGCTGACCGAATAGGGGCGTCCAAAATCATTCACCCCGCTGCCGCCCTGGGAGAGCAGGTAGAACCAGAAATTCTGCACCCCGCCGTTGCTGTGCACCCCGCCGTAGTCGTTCTGGGCGTTGGGATTGGTGGAGAGAGGCGCCCAGTAGTTTCCCAGGTAGGTATCGGGCTGGCCCAGCAGGTTGGGATTTTCCAGGGAGCGCAGGGCGGGGGCCTGCAGGGTCACGCTCTCCCCGATCAGCCAGTTTCCCGCCCCGCCCAATTCGAAGAATTCCGCGGCCGTGGCAAAAATATCGCTGAAAGATTCGCTCAGCGCGCCGGATTCGTTGGCATAGACCAGCCCCGCGGAGTGCTCCACCACCGCGTGGGTGAATTCGTGCGCCACGATATCCAGGCTCACCAGCGGGGAGTGGGTCCACCCGTCGCCGTCGCCGAAGCTGAACCGGGTTCCGTCCCAAAAGGCGCGGTTATTTTCGGTTCCGTAGCGGGCGTAGCTGCGGATGACCGCTCCCGCGCCGTCGTAGCTGTTGCGCCCGTGCGCGGTGAAATAATAGTCGTACACCGCTTCTCCGGCCCAGTGGGCGCTCACCCCGGCGCGGGCTTCGGGAGCGTCGAAATGGGTATCCGGATCGGTAAAATCCAGCGCCGCCAGGTAATCTTCCCCGTTCTGCATGTCGTAAGTTTCCAGGCCGCTGCGCGCCGCTTCCCACAGGCGGTAGCCTCCGGCAAAATTATCCACGGTGATACCGACCGCGCCGTTATAGAGGGAGACCCCGCTGCCGGGCACGTCGATGGAGTGGATGCGGCTGATTTGCGCCAGCGCCTCGCCGGTGTGGGCGTCCACCTCCACGTAGTAGCGCCCCCGGGGGGTTTCCGCGTAAATATCGAAGCGGTACACCAGCCGGAAGTTCTCGCCGCGCAGCTCCGCCGCCCCGCAGGAGAGCTTCAACTCTCCTTTAGGATAAAAACTGGCCGCGGGATCGCCGCTTTCCCGCTTCAAAAACTGTTCGTGGGTTTCCTTCTGCCACATATAAGACTCCGCGCCGACCGCCTGCAAAGCCGCCTCCAGCGCCGAATCTTCCGAAAGCAGCGGGGCGGTTTCCAGGCTCAGGCCGGGGGCCAGGCGGCCGTTGGCAAAGTACACCGCGCCGTTTTCCGCGTGCAGGATATACTGCGCCCCCCCCACCTCGACGCCCTTGTAATACTGGGCGTAGCGGTGGTGGACGTGGCCGAGCGGATCGGCCAGGGTTTGGATTTCCCGCAGCTCATTATCCGGGGAGAGCGGAAACGCCTTGCGGTATTCATCAAAGAACTCCCCTACCCGGGGCCGGCGGCCGGTTTCGAAGCGGATTGCCGCGGGAGCCTGGCCGGACTCATCTAATTTGATATCGGCGTTGAGAAAAATCTCGCTGCTCTCCCTGGCCTTTTTCTGCGCCGGCAGCGAAAAACTCATTGCGCAGAAGAGCAGCAGCAGTGCCGCTAAAAACGTCTTTCTGAGATCGGTACTAAAGAGGTGCATTTAATAGACCCTCCGGGTTAATGCATTTATTTACAGAATACTGGCCGAATAAGCCGGGGTAGCATAAGAGAATTTCGCCGCGGCAAACGTGAAGTAAAGCAAATTTGGGGGAAGCGGTTTCTTAAAGAGCGGCGGTTTTTGAGAGCGTGTTTGAAAAATCTCTGGCCACCGTTTACTACTAAAAAATGGAACGCGGATGACGCGGATGCGACGGATTTGCGCAAATTTTTTGGCAAAATCATGGATTACTATAAGAAATCAGGCCAATTCATCCGTGAAAATCCGTCTCATCCGCGGTCCATTTTTTGCTACCGTGCATTTTTTTCAGATAGAACCATTTCGCCGAATTTGTCATGCCCGAACGTTTTAATCGGGCATCCATAAAACCTCGTGGATATGGATTCCCGCTAAAGCTTGTCCCCGCAGGTATTAAGCGGGGAACATGCGGGAATGACACTTGTTGAGTTGCAAAATCAAAAAGTGCACGGTATTAAATTCCATTCATTAACTTCAGGCCGTTGCAAGAGCTTTTTCAAACATCCTCTTTAGAGATATTCTGCGAGACCGGTAATTTTTAGCTTTGCTCGCCGCGGCTTCCCGATTTATTTTCCATCCCGGTTGATAGAGCAATTTTTCGCTGAGAAGGATTCCAAACTATAGCGAGGCCGATCCCATGAACCGTCCCCCTCTCCTGGCCGATATACGCGCCGCGGCGGAGCGCATCCGCCCTTACGCCCACCGCACCCCGGCGCTCACCTGCGCCACCCTCGACCGCCTGGCCGGGGCGCGGCTCTTCTTCAAGTGCGAGAATTTCCAGAAGGTGGGCGCTTTCAAATTCCGGGGCGCCTGCAACACGGTGATGTCGCTTTCGCCGGAAGAGGCGGCGCGGGGAGTGGCCACCCACTCCTCCGGCAACCACGCCCAGGCGCTGGCCCTGGCGGCCAGGATTCGCGGGGTTCCCGCCCACATCGTGATGCCGCGAACCTCCCCGGCGGTCAAAAAAGCCGCGGTGGAAGGGTACGGCGCGGCCATTACCTTCTGCGAGCCGACCTTGCCGGCGCGGGAGGAAGCCCTGGCAAAAGTGGTGGAAGCAACCGGCGCAACGGTTGTACATCCTTACAACGACTACCGGGTCATTGCCGGGCAGGGAACCGCGGCGCTGGAGTTGTTAGAAGCGGTTCCCGAATTAGAAATCATCATGGCCCCGGTGGGCGGGGGAGGCTTGCTGAGCGGAACCGCGCTAACGGTTTCTTACCTTTCTCCCCACACCCGGGTGATCGCCGCGGAGCCGGCCGGCGCGGATGACGCGTACCGTTCCCTGCAGGAGGGGCGGATTCTCCCCTCGGTCAATCCCAAAACCATCGCCGACGGGCTGCTAACCTCCTTGGGAGATAAAACTTTCCCGATCATTCAACAGCACGTGGAGCGCATCGTCACCGTCGGGGAGGAGGCGATCATCGCGGCCATGCGCCTGGTGTGGGAGCGCATGAAGATCGTCATCGAACCCTCTTCCGCGGTGCCGCTGGCGGCGCTGTGGGAGAAAAAGTTAGACGTGGAGGGCAAACGGGTGGGGATTATTTTGAGCGGGGGGAACGTGGATCTGGGGAAACTGCCCTGGGGGGCGTGAGGCGAAACCCGGGGGTTGGGTGCGGTCTCCGGCCTTCAGGAACGAGGAAATGGAGAAACGGAGAAGCGGAGAAATGGAGAAACGGAGAATCGGTGAAGCGGAGAAATGGAGAAACGGAGAATCGGTGAAGCGGAGAAAAAGGAGATTTCACCGCGTCGCAGGTCCCCCCGATTCACCGTTTCTCCGTTTCGCCGATTCATCCTTCAAAATTGGGAACTAACCTACGAAGCCGGGTTAAGCAGTAGCCCCGCCCAATTCTGAAAAGCGGCCGGCTAACCGAACAACGGATACCATTCCCCCTGCCGGGGAATCAGGGTGTCTGCTTTGGGGAGTATTTTGCGGGTATTCTCTTCCATCCACTCCAGGGCGGCGCGCTCCCCGTGGGTGAAGATCACCTTGCGGGGGCGCAGGCGCTCGATCATGGCCAGCAGATCGCGGCGGTGGGAGTGGGCGGAAAACTGGAAAATTTCTACCTGGCAGGCAATCTCTTCCAACCCGAAGGTGGTTTTCAGCTCTTCATGTTTTTGCTGGCGGAACAGGCCCCCGGGCGTATCGGGATCGGCGTAGCCCACAAAGTAAACGGCGTTGCGGGGGTTGGCGGCCAGGGCCTGGGCGAATTCAAAGGAAGCGGTTCCCGGCAGCATCATCCCGGAAGTGGCTAACAGGATAGCGGGGCCGCGCAGCTTGCGCCCCTGCTGCCAGCGGTCGAAGGTCATGGCGCGCAGGGTGCCGGCCTTGAAACCGGGGTACATTTTATGGAGCAGGCGGTCGTAAATCTTATTGATCTTCAAGCCCATCCCGGTAATGTAAATGGGGGCCACGGGGATGCGGTTCTTCACCCGCAACTGGTGGATCATGGCGATCATCTCCTGGGTGCGCCCTAAGGCAAATACCGGCAGCAGCACGATCCCGCCCATTTTCAACCGCTCCGCGATCTGTTTGGCAAACCGTTTCACTTCCGCGCTCCGGCGAACGTGCTCCGCGGCGGGATTGGCCCCGTAGGTAGCTTCGGTGATGAGCGCGTCCACCCGATCCACCGGGTAGCGAGCGCCTTTGAGGATGAACTGGGCGGATTTGCGGGTATTGCCGGTGTAAAAAACCCGCACTCCCCGCCACTCGATCAGCACCCCCGCGGAGCCCAGGATGTGCCCGGCGTCGTAGAAAGTAAATTGCAAGCCGCTGGCTTCCTGCCCGTGCAGCGGGAAGGGAGATTCGTAATCGAACCCCTGGTAAATGAAGCGGATCGACTCCAAATACGGCTCGTTGTAGAGCGGCTCGAAGCGCTTGCCCTCTTTTTTGCGCTGCACCTGCACGTAGTGATAGAGCAGTTGATCGGTGAGGGCCACGGTGGCCGGGGTCATGTACACCCGGGCGTGGGGGAAGTTGCGCAGCGCCACCGGCAGGCTGCCGATGTGGTCTAAGTGGGCGTGGGACATCACCAGCGCGTTCACCGGGCGGCCGTTAAGGATCTCGTAGGCCGGGAGGGCTTCCCGGGCGGAGTAGTGGTGCGGATCGAGGCCGGCGTCTAACAACACGCCCCAGCGTTCGAATTGCAAGTAATGGGCGGAAGCACCGATGCCTTCCACGCTGCCGATGGGACAATAGGTGATGGAGGATTTCAATTGGTATGGTCCTTTTCGCTGCCGTCCCTGACCGAATACACCGTCCCCGCCTCCCACAACTGCCGGTACTGCCCCAAATACACCGAGTACCAGCGCTGGTGCTCCGCGGGGTTCAGGGTAACGTGGGGCAGGTTCTTGGTGTGGGTATCGTGCCCGTTGAACTCCACCACCATTTGCCCCTGCTCTTTATCCGGATCCACGATCACCATGCTGTAGCCGGGCATGATGTCGGTGAGACGCACCTCCAAACTTCCCTTGCCGAGGCCGAAGTGCAGGCTCTCTTCCACGCTCTCTAAAGTGGAGCGAATGTCCGCAACCAACCGGGAGGGGCGCACGCCCAAACATTTGGCGAGGTTCTCCAGGTGCGGGCTGTGCGGGTTATAGACCAGCACCCGCACCTCGCTGCCGCTCTTGATCTTGTCGCGCAGGAAATCATCGTTGGGGGGAAACACGCTGATCAGGCTGGGGCCGAAGAACCAGATGGTCTGCCGCTCGGCGATGAAATCTTTGAACGGGGAGAAAACGCTGCGGTCTTGCAGGCAGGCCCCGTCATCGCGGCGCAGGGTTTTGATGGCCCCGGACAGCTCCCGGAGGGTGTGGCGGGTGTTCAGGGTGTTGATGGCCAGGATGCTGAGCGTGCCCAGGATAATGGCGGAAAGGATTTCCGCCTCGATCTTGCCGATCACCCCCGCTGCGCCAAACGCCAGGGCGATGATGAGCATACCGTAGGCGTCGATGTTGTCGCCGCTCTTGAGGTCGTTGAGAATTGCGCTGAAGAATTTTTTCATAACGGAATCCTTGCCGGATGCGGTTGCAGGAAGCGGAATCTTATTTGAACGTGAGTCCCAGGTTCAGGTAAATGACGTTGTTCTTGACGTCTTCTCCCTCTTTGAGAATGTTGCTCAATCCCAACCCGTATCGCCCGTCCAAAAAGCCCTCCACGCTGCTGCCCAGGGGAAAGGCGATGCCCCCGCCGAAATTCAGCGCGAATTCCACGGATTCTACCTGGTCCTTTATATCATCTCCCGGTACGTCGATGTCTTCGGTTTGATATATGCCCTGTGAGGGGACCGAGAAAGTCGCCGTTCCTTCAATATCGCTGGTTTTAGCGGAAGACAAAAAACCGATCTCGGGACCGGCCAGCAGGTAAGGCCGGATGCCCTGCGCTTTCCCGAACGTGAATTTGCCCATAACCGGAAAACTGAAATAGTTAAGTTCAAGGGTTGCTTCCAGGTCGGCGGTGATATTGACGGTTGTGCCCGGGTCAGGCTCGAAGGAACTGCTCAGCTTGATTTCCACATTTTCCCCTTTCTGGTTATATAATCCATTTACCTGAATGGCAAATGCAGAACTGATCCAGAGCTCCAAAAATCCCCCCAGGCCGAAGGCAGTGCGGTTTTTAATCTGGCTGGTGGCGATGAAATCAATCTCATCATCCACGGGAATGATAAGATTGGCATTCTCCTCAGTGGTTTTCGCCAGATTCAAGCCGCCGCGCAATCCGAATTTCAACGGTTTGGCCTGGCCGAAAACCGGAGCGCTCAGGAAAGCCATCCATAAAGCGCCCACCAATATCGTAAACAAATTTCGATACATGATACCCTCCGGGCGGTTTAAGTGATACAGTGAATTGAATTCTCAGGCAGAAATACCCGCAATATATGGTCTATTCTGTCACATGGTTCTCTTCTTTTCCTGGATCGGTGCGATCAATTTAACCAAAAAAACGGAATGGAAAACAGCTTTTTAAAAAAGGATGTGCTCATCAAGGCGTTCAATCGGCGCGGGGATAAATTTTCTTTTGAGTTTTGTCGCCGCCGGCGGTAAACTATACTCATTGAAGAACGAAAATTGAAGATTGCCTGCCCGACCGATGGCAGGCGGGAAGATTAAAGAGCGGCGACAAGACTTCGAGCACCGGATAAGTAATTGCGCTCAAATAAACGACACTTTTGGGTTTAAGCTGTCATGCCTCCCGGCCTTCCGGGATAGTAATCGGGCATCCATACACTTGAAATATGGATTCCCGCTTAAAACATGCGGGAATGACAAAAGTGTCGATTTCATAATGCCACTTACTTATACTGAGCAAGGCCATAAATTGAGCTTTTTAGTTTTCGGGTATAAGGTATAGGGAAAGTAAGGCCTTATACCCTATAACTTATACCTCCCCAAAATCGCAGTCTATGCCCTCATGCAGTATAAATCCCAAAACTCAAAAACATCCATGAATCTGCACCCCACCCTGCGCCGTTTTTTAAGCCTCGATATTGCGCTGCTGGCCCTCCTGGCCCTGGCCAAACTGCTCATCCACTTTTATACCAACGGCAGCTACGGCCTCCACCGGGATGAATTGCTCTACCTGGCCATGGGCGAGCATCTTTCCTGGGGATACCTGGAAGTTCCTCCTTCCATTGCCCTGTTTGCGAAACTTACCCAATTATGGGGCGATTCCCTGTTCGCCATCCGCTTCTTCCCCGCCCTGTTGGGCAGCCTAATGGTGCTGCTCACCGGTCTGATGGTGTGGGAGCTGGGCGGAAACCGCTTCGCCGTGCTGCTGGCCGGCGTCGCGGTGATCATCGCCCCGGTGTATTTGCGCACCCACACCCTGTTCCAGCCGGTGGCTTTCGACCAGTTTTACTGGACCCTGGGCGCTTTTCTGCTGATTCTGCTGATCTGCAAAGGCGAGGGAACAACTTCCGGCGGTGAAGTTTCGCATAAAGGGGAGCGGCAAAGCGCCGGGCTGCGGTTCCCGGCGAATCTTTATGCCTCCCCGGGAAAATATCTCTGGATATTGATCGGTATCATCTGCGGGCTGGGACTGCTGAATAAGTATTCCATGCTCTTCTGGATTTTCGGGCTTTGCGCCGGGCTGCTGCTCACCCCGTTGCGCAAGCAATTTCTCACTCCCTGGCCGTGGATCGCAGCCGGCGTCGCGTTCCTGCTGTTCCTGCCCAACCTGGTCTGGCAAATCGGCCAGGGCGGGCCGTTTTTCGAGCACCTGCGCAAGTTGAACGAGTACCAGTTCAGCAACCTCAGCCGGGCGGATTTCCTGCTCGGGCAAATCCTGATCATGCACCCGGCCGCCTTCCCGGTGTGGTTTTTGGGAATCGTCTATTTCTTTCAAAAGAAAACGGCCCGGCCCTACCGGGTTTTCGGCTGGATGTACCTGGCCATCCTGGCGCTGCTGCTGCTCTTCAACGGCAAGCATTACTACCTGGCCCCGGCCTATCCCATCCTGTTTGCCGGGGGAGCGATTTACATCGAACGCTTTCTCCGCAAAAAACAGTGGTATTGGATGAAGCCGTTCCTCATCACCATTTTGCTGTTGCCGGGGATTTTCCTCGCTCCCTACGGCCTTCCCCTGCTGCCGGTGGAATACCTGGAAGACTACGCTCAGTTCATGGCCAAACACGCCGGATTGGACGCCCCGCTGCGCAAGGAAAACGGGGAGTTGGGCAAAATTCCCCAGGATTTTGCGGATATGTTCGGGTGGGAGGAAAAAGTCGCCGCGATTGCAGAGATCTACCACGCCCTGCCCCCGGAGCAGCAGGCCGAATGCGCGCTCCTGGCCGGGAATTACGGGCAGGCCGGGGCCATCGATTTTTACCGCGAGAAATACCGCCTCCCCGCTGCGGTCAGTTTCCACAGCAGTTATTACCTTTGGGGCCCCGGCGACCAACCGGGAACCACGGCGATTTCGCTCGGAATCCCTTTAGAGGGTTTGAAACAGTACTACCGCAGCATCAAACTGATGGCCGTGATCGAGCATGGCTACGCAATTGATTCCGAGAACAACCTGCCTCTCTATCTCTGCCGCTACCCCCTGAAAACCTTGCCGGAAATCTGGCCGGATCTCCGGGGTTTCCGATAATAGTATAGAACCTTCAGGCGCATTCGAGAATGGAGCCTTTCAACCTTTCAAATATTTAATGCGTTGCTCACCTGCTAAAAAAACCTTAGATTCTCGGGTGACGTGTTTAACTTAATCGAGATGCGGCCTTTTTTTCGAGTTAAACGGTAAGCGTAAAAGTGGCCCTCAACACCTAATCAACAGGAGGAAGCTATGGGATTGATCGAATTTTTGAAAGACGTGGGCAAAGATTTGTTCGGAGGCGGCGGAAAGGAAGCCGAGCAGATCACCAAGATGCTGCAAACCGATCTCGCCGGGAAAATAACCGACCTGAACGTCGCTTTTTCCAAAGGCACCGTCACTCTCACGGGCAAATGCGATTCCCAGGCCACCAAAGAGAAGGCCATTCTCCTGGCCGGAAATCTGAAGGGCGTGGAAAAGGTGAACGGCGATGCCCTGGAAGCCCCGGTAGAAAAGAAAGAGGAAACCGAGTTCTACACCATCAAGCGCGGGGATACCCTTTCACTGATCGCCAAAAGATATTACGGAAACGCCATGAAATACCCGGTGATCTTTGAAGCCAACCGCGAAGTCATCAAAAACCCGGATTTGATCTATCCCGGCCAGGTCATCCGGATTCCCAAGCTGGATAAATAAGTCGCTTCTCCCGGTTGGTTTGAAAATGGGTCGGGATGATTTATGGAAAGACCATTTCTAACCAAACGATAACCCGATTTCTAAATGAACCTATTCGAGGAGAGATCGAGCCAAGCATCTCTCCTCTGCAAAATTAGAAAAGGAATTCCGCATGGCCGATTTTATCTCTGAATTTATGAAAATGATGGGGCCGGAAGTCAGCAAGCAGCTCTCCTCGAACCTCAACATCGATGCCAATACGGCGCAGCAGATCATTCCCCAGGTGGCGCCTCTGATTCTCAGCGGGTTGAAACGCCAGAAAGACGAGCACGGCGGCGAGGCGCGGGTGGACCATATCCTGAACAAATACGGCAGCCCCGATGCGCTCGACCACATCGGGGATCTTTTTTCGGCATTTTCCAATAACGAGCGCCCGGCGGACCCTGCTTTAGGCGGCCTGCTGGGAAATTCCGGGATCGAAGCGACCAACCTGCTCTCGAACCAGTTCAAATTAGACGGCAACACCGCCGCAAAGATCATTCCCATGCTGGCGCCGATCATTTTAGGTTTTCTGACCCAAAAACGGAACGCCGGGGAAGGCTCCTCCGGCATCGCCGCGCTGCTGGATCAGGACGGCGACGGCAGTATTCTGGATGACGTGGCCGGTTTCCTGATGGGCGGTTCCGGGAAACCCGGCGGCGCGGGCAATCTCCTGGGCAGCTTGCTGGGCGGATTGTTCGGCAAGAAAAAATAATCTTGCTTTAAGCAAAAAGTGGGAACTGTAGAACGGATGGTTAAATGGCTAATGCATTGCGCACTAAGTTGTTGAACCCTTTCTCCTGGGTCATTCCCGAATGTTTCTATCGGGAATCTATAAGTTTTAGGCCTGTGGATGCCCGATAAAGACATTCGGGCATGACA
>WYBG01000522.1 GCA_011526015.1 Deltaproteobacteria bacterium
ACAATTTACGTGCTTTTCATGTCACTCCCGCGAAAGCGGGAGTCTATAAAATATCTCAGTTCCTGGGTGCGCATACAACTGTTTTCTAATCCTTAACAGGGTTACTTTTGCGCTACTGCGAAAAATAGGTTTCACCGGATTAGTATCATCTTCCGCACCTGGATATATTCGCCGCCGTTTGTCCCGGGAGATGATACCCGGAGGCGGTAGAGGTAAATTCCGCTCGCGGCCGCTTCGCCGGCTTCGTTGCGGCCGTCCCACCGGAAGGTGTGCTCTCCCGGCGGCAATTCCCGCTCTACCAGTGTGGCTACTTTCCCCCCGGCAACATCAAACACTTCCAGGCGGGCAAATCCGCGATCCGCGATCCGAAATCCCAAATTCGTTGAAGGATTGAAGGGGTTAGGATAGTTGCGGTAGAGCAATAGCCCTCCCGGAGAAGCAGGAGGTTCTATTCCCACCGGGATTTGCAAATAATTGAACGCGGCCAGCACGTCGATCAACCCCATTCCGTAATTGTAATCTTCCCCGGTGGTTTCCCCGGGCGGTTCCCCGGGATCGTGCGTTGCAGAATCCGCGGGAGTTTCCCGGGCGGTGAGGTAGAGCGCCAGCTTCAACTCCTGCCCGGTTTTGTTGGGGAAAGCCTGCTTCAGCAGGGCGATGGCCCCGGCGACGTGGGCGCTGGAGGCCGCGGTTCCGCTCCAGACCGCATAACCGCCCCCGGTAATTGCCGATCGGATGTTGATCCCCGGCGCCACCGCCTCCGGTTTGATGAGCAGGGAACCGCTTCCCCCGCAATTGGAGGGCCCCCGGCTGCTGAAACTGGTAACCGGCAGGAGCGGGGAATAAAACCCGTCGATGCTGCCGGTCGCCCAGGCGTTCACCAGGGAAGTATTGATGTTGCCGAATCCCTGGATGGTTGCCGCCCCCGGGCCGCCGCCGCCAACCGGGAACACCGCCGCAATCCCCGCCGCTTCCACGGCGTTCAGCACGGCGTGATAAATAGCCGCCGGGCAGCCGATCAAGGTGGCGTCCGAGAACCCCGCGATCACGTCCGGCATGTCATCGGTGGTGGCGGGGTCGCCGTCCGGGTCCATGGCCCACTGGAAAGCGAGAATGGTGTTGGAGAGGTGCGGAAAGGCGCACAGGGTCTGGGCGGCGATCCATTCCGCCGCCGGGGCCGCCCCGATGGTATCCTGGGTTGCCGGATCGAGGCCGGCGATGATACCCATCCCGTGGGTGCCGTGGTTGTTGCAATCATTCGGGAAATTGCTGCCGAAAGCGGGATCGAACCAGGCCTGGGAAGCGGGCGCGTGGTTGCCGCGCCAGCGGGCGGTCAGGGCGGGATGGGTTCCCTCCACCCCGGTATCGATGTTCATCACCAACCGGCCTTCCCCCCGGAAACCCAGTTCCCACAGCTTATGGGCGTTGATGAGCTTCAAACCCGCTTCTGCGCCGTTTTCCACCGGCAAGGCGGGCTGCTGCGCCGCCGGGGCGGGAATCGCCAGCAGCGGGTCGGCGTCCAACAGCGCGACCTCCGGCCGGGCGGCGAGGGTTTGCAGCAGCGCGGGGGTCGTTTCTACCCGAATCATGTTGATAATCCAGAAGGATTGATATTCCATGATTCCATCGGCGGCGAAGGATGCCAGGTAGGAAAGAATTCCCGTTTGCGTGACCGCAGCCTTATCCTGCAAGGCGGTGATAATTGTATAGGCCCGCTGCTGCGGAGAGGCGTTCATTGCCGAAAGCTGCTGCTCCAGCGCAAGAATATCCACTTGTTCGTTCAGGAAAACCAGGGCGCGAACCGGGGCGTTCCTTTCCGGCGCCCGGTCTATTTCCTGCTGTAATGCCGGGGTAATTTCCGCGGCGATGCACAACTGCGCCCAAAGCATCAAAAAAACCAGGGAATAAAGGCCAACGGGCTTCATAACGGAATCCTCCGGGTTATGTCCGCGATTCGCAGAAGCGTTACCTGTAAACTCTATTTGCCACCCAATTTACACCTCGAAACTCGGAAGATGCAAAGATATTAGAAAAGACCTCAAAGGGTTGCGAAACCTTTGAGGTCTTTGCGCCTGATTTTCTCCTCCGGCCGTATCTCTCCTTGTAACCGTACTTCTGCCGGATTATATTTTCCCCTTCAACGGCTTAAATTCCGGGAGGCGGAGAAACATCGTGAAACACATCCTCAAAATTTTGATATTGCTGTTCATCATCGCCTCTTTTCTCTGGCAAATCTGCCTGGGGCTGTGCCCGGCGCCGTAGAATAGGGATAAGGGGAAAAGAATAAAGGATAAATGAAGGGGGGAGAGCTTTTTTGTTGACCAATCAATCAATCAATCAAACAGAGAGAGCATTTTGGTGGAAAATCCCGTTCTCGAAAAAGCCCGCGAGCTGGGAGTGGATAAAATCAAGCGCCATATTTTCCTGTGCTGCGACCAGACCAACCCCAAGTGCTGCGCCAAAGAAACCGGCCTGGAATCCTGGGAGTATCTCAAAAATCGCCTGAACGAGCTTAACCTCACCGGCGCGGGCGGTATCTACCGCAGCAAGGCCAACTGCCTGCGCATCTGTCTGAACGGCCCCATCGCGGTGGTGTACCCGGAAGGAATTTGGTACCATTCCTGCACTCCGGAGGCGCTGGAACGGATCATTCAGGAGCACTTGATTGGCGGCAAACCGGTGGAGGAGTACTTAATTTTAGAACCCCGCGAGACTTGAGACAGGGGCAGGGCAATCCTGCTCCCTTCAGCAATCTACACACGGAAAAGATGTCAAGATCACAACAAAAACGCCGAATTAAACTGTATATTGTGCCCCTATTTGCGGAAGGGGTGATTTTTGCAGACTAAAAAATTCGGGATATCTCCATGAACCAAAGAATCATCGCCTGGTTACTGGCGTTGTTTGTACTGTTTATCCTTTATAATACCCTGATTCCCTTCACCTTCGACCAGAATTTAAGCGACCTGCCCTCCCTGTTGCGGGAGTTCGTCTGGCAACTGCCGGACCCCGACGGTATCTCCCTCACCGACATCGCCGGGAATATCCTGCTCTTCGTTCCCTTCGGCTTCGTGATGTATATGTTCCTGTTCTATCGCAGCGCTCCTCAGCTCTTGCTGTTCAGCACCCTCGCGGGCATGTTCATCAGCCTCTTCATCGAATTCATGCAAATGTTCATCGCTGAGCGGGACAGCGCCATTCACGACGTATTCAACAATACCCTGGGCAGTTTTGCCGGCGCGGTGGCGGCGTCGATCTACGCCCAGCGCCTGGCTTCCGTTTCCCGGAAAATTTTTTACCAACTGCTGAACCGGAAGCCTTTCCTTTTGCTGCTGGTGATTCTTGCGATAGCGCAAACCATTTCCGCAATTATGCCCTTTACCGTGTCCATCACCATCTCGGACCTGAAGGACAGCATCAAAAACGCCAACCTGGCGCCTTTTGCCTACCATTCCGTGGGCGCAGTGTATTTCAATGATCCCAACAAGCTGGATACCTTGCCTTTCGACGCCAGCAAACCGATCGAGGATATCTTCTTCTGGGCCGCGGCCGGGTATATCGCGATGATTTGCTACCGGATTTACTGGCACCGGAGGCCCTACGGAAAGTTGCTCTTAATAGCCCTGCCGCTGCTATATTTCCCTTTTCTCGAATTCCTTCAAATTTTTATCACTTCCCGGATTACGGATGTAACCGACATCCTCAGCGGCTGGATCGGCGCCGCCCTGGGATACCTGCTGTATAAACTGCTGCGCCCCCTTCGCCACAAAAACCTGAAATCCGATCTCGACTTGCTGAAGGTTCCCGTGGCAATGTATGCCCTGTTCATGTTCTTTGCGGGGCTTCGCCCTTTCGATTGGAGCCTTTCTCCCGAGGTGCTGGCGGTGGACATGCGTTTAGATAACCTGGTTCCCTTCTACGCTTATTTTCGCAAGACCAGCCTGTGGAATATCTACGACCTGGCCAGTTCCTTCGCCTACTTTCTGCCCCTGAGCCTGTTCTGGAGTTACCGGCAGAAAAGCCGCGGCGTTTCTTATACCCAGCTATATGTGCTCACCACCCTGATGGGGTTGGCGGCGGGCGCTTTCATCGAATTTTCCCAGTTATTTTCCGCCTCGCGCATCGCCGAAGTCACCGACGTGCTGGCCTTCGGCGGCGGCGGCGCTTTAGGCACTTTCCTGGTTTATTACTACGAGCGCCAGATCGTCCCCACCCTGCAAATGTACCGCGCCGGGCAGCTTTACTTAGGATGAGTTTCAGGGGTGTTATGGTGTTATAGTTTTTGGGATTAATGGATTGATGGATGGTTGAGTAGCCATTCAACAATTTAGCAATTTAACCCTGCCACCCTTCATTCATCCATCAATCCAACACTCCCATACTCCCCCTCCGCGCCCGGGCGTGCAATTTTAAATTTTTTGCATTTTGCGCTTTCCATGTTATATTTCACCCGATTTCATGAACAATACAGACGAATGATCCTGAAACGGAGCCGATACGTTGGATTGGTTTAATAAGAAGAAGAAAGGCATCGCCGGCAGCGAGAAAAAGGTGATCCCGGATGGATTGTGGGTCAAGTGCGACCAATGCGGGGAGATCATCTACCGCCCTGAATTGCAGAAGCGCATGTTTGTCTGCCACAAATGCAACTATCATTTCCGGGTCACCAGCAAAGAATTCAGCGAATATTATTTCGACAAAGATAGTTTCCAGGAATTGGATCCGAATATCAAACCGGTCGATGTTTTGAAGTTTAAGGATTCCAAGCGCTATTCCGACCGCTTGAAAGAAGCCCAGAAAAAAACCGGGCTGAGCGATGCGATCATCACCGGGGAAGCGACCATCGAGGGCCACCCCGTGGCAGTAGCGATCATGGATTTTTCGTTCATCGGCGGAAGCATGGGATCGGTGGTGGGAGAGAAAATCTCCCGAACCATCGATCGCGCCTGCGAGAAAAAAATCCCCCTCATCATCGTTTCCGCTTCCGGAGGGGCGCGCATGATGGAAAGCGCCCTTTCGCTGATGCAAATGGCGAAAACCAGTGCAAAATTGGCTCGCCTGGCGGATTTGGGCGTTCCTTACGTATCCATTCTAACCGACCCGACTACCGGCGGCACCACGGCCAGTTTTGCCATGTTAGGCGATATTCATATTGCCGAACCCGGCGCGCTGATCGGGTTTGCGGGACAGCGGGTCATCAAGCAGACCATCGGGCAGGATCTCCCGGAAGGCTTCCAAACCGCGGAATTTCTCCTGGAACACGGTTTTATCGACATCATTGTTCCCCGGCAGGAAATGCGCGCCACCCTGGGCCGGCTTCTAAATATGTTCTGGTTTTTCCCCCACTCTAATTCTGCCGAGCCACGCAAGGCTTCCCCGGAATCCCGCCAGAAGGAAGACGCCGGTAAAAAAACTGCGGCTGTTTCATCCGATAACAAATAACCGTCGCCGCAGGGTTGCAAAAAAGCGGTGCAGGGCCAGGCGGAACGGTTCAACCACCTGAAGAATCTCCAAGAGGGTGTTGGGAAATTCGCCGCCCCCGGCGTGAAGTGCTCCCTTCGGGAAAGGGGCTCCTTCGGAGCAAGTCGCGAAATCATAAAGGAATAATTGCAGTAGCGCAAAAGTAACCCTGTTAAGGATTAGAAAACAGTTGTATGCGCACCCAGGAACTGAGATATTTTATAGACTCCCGCTTTCGCGGGAGTGACATGAAAAGCACGTAAATTGTCATTCC
>WYBG01000523.1 GCA_011526015.1 Deltaproteobacteria bacterium
CCCTGGTGGGCCAGGCGACGCCTCGCCCGCTGAGTCACAACGCAGAACGTTGTGACGAGTAAAGATCGAGAACCTGCCATTAACATTACCTCATTTGCTATCCCAATGACGCGCTATACTCTTTTCCCATATAATTGGGCAAAAATGCTGGCCCCGGCCAGTGCCCCCATCCTGGAACCGATGAAGATCACGTCGAATTTGTTCTCGGCCGCAGCCATGTTTGTTTCCTCGAAATCCTTTTTGCGGGAAGAATATAATGATGATAGCGGCGTTTTCAAACCGAAGAGGTTATTTGCCGCGGATGCCCCGGGCAACCGATGATAAATTTTCCTTTTTAATTTTCGGAAAACTTTATATTTTTTATCCAAACTTAAAAGTAGAGAGTTGCGATGTTCTTCTTAAACATTTTCAGCAAAATTCTGAAAATCCTGCGTTCTAATGAGTCGCCAAACCAGATTGCCGGGGGATTTATCCTGGGAATGATGATGGGAATGGCCCCGTTTTGGAGCCTATTCGGCGTCTTCCTGGTTTTTATCCTCATTATCTTCAACCTCAATATCGCTTCCGCCCTGCTGGCCTACGCGGTTTTCAGCATGGTGATCTACCTGGCCGACCCGCTGATCCATCAATTGGGGTACTGGCTGTTGGCGGACGTGCAATGGCTGAAACCGCTCTGGACCTATCTCTATCACGCCCCCTTCGTTCCTTATACCAGTTTCAACAATACTGTTTACCTTGGGAGCATCGTGGTATCGCTGCTGCTGGCGGTTCCGGTATTCATCGCGGTGAAAAAATTTGTGGCCAATTACCGGGAAAAATACGAGGAGCGGGTCAAAAACTGGAAATGGATCAAATGGATCAAAGCCTCCAAAGTGTACGAACTATACGAGCGCATTTCCGCGCTGACCCAGTGAGAGGGTGTGTAATGCGTAAAACGTAATGCGTAACTGTTATGGTGGCGCGTATTTCGTACTGCGTATTCCGTTTTACGCAATACGGAATACGCAATACGCTTACGAGTTACGCATTACGCTTACCCTGACGCCCAAGACGTGCTATCGAAAAAAACCGACTATTACGGAGAACAACCGTGCCTCTGAAAAACATTATTCGCTGGAAGGGGATCATTTTCCTGTTGGTGCTGGCCGGCATTATTGTCGCCCTGTCCTTTATCTTTACCGACCGCTGGCTGGAAGGGCAGATGGAATCCTACGGCTCCGACCTGGTCGGGGCAAAGGTGGAATTCGAGGGGGTGCATTTCTCCATTTTAGGATTGCAGATGCGCTGGAACCGTTTGCAAGTGACCGATCCGGCCAACACCATGACCAACCTCTTCGAGACCGCAGGCTGCGATTTCGATATCGACCCGTTGCCGCTGCTGTCGAAAAAGATCAACGTCGAAAATTTCGCGCTGACCGGCTTGCGCTTCAACACCCCCCGGGAAACCGACGGGAAATTGCCCGGCAAAACCAGGCGGGAGGAAGCGACAACCCCGGAGTTCATACGCGATATTCAAAAGAATCTCAATCAAGAGCTTTCCCGGCAACCCCTCTTCCAGCTTGCGCAGATGGCCGGGAAAAAGATCGACGTGGACAGCATTTTTGCGGTGCTGGGTTTGAAAAGCCCGCAAAAGATCGACTCCCTGCGCAACTTAGGGGCGCAGAAATACCAGCAGTGGGAAACGCGCTTCCAGGACCTTCCCGACGAGAAGGATTTCCAGGCCATTCAGGCAAAAATCGCCGCCCTGGATCCCAATAAAATTAAAGGGGTGAACGAGCTGCAAAGCGCCTTAGGCACCGCTAAAGATTTACAAAGCCAGTTGAACGGCTACAAGCAAACCTACGACGCCATCAAAACCGACTTTAGCGCGGACCTGAAAGCCGTGAAGGCGCTCCCGGCGCAGGTTCCGGCCTGGATTCAGGCGGATTTTCAGCAGGCGCTCAGCATGGCAAAACTTCCCGATTTTTCGCTGAAGAATATTGCCAATATTCTGTTCGGGCGGCAGGTGATCCAGCAGATCGAGACGGTTACCCGCTACGTGGGCATGGCGCGCTACTACGGGGAAAAATACCAGGCTGCGGTTCCCAAGCAGGAAAAACCGCCCCGCCTGAAAGGGCAGGATATTCATTTCGGCAAGCTCTTCGAGCCTCCCAAATTCTGGATCAAGAAAATGGCCCTTTCCGGGGAAGTGCTCGACGGGCTGCAAATTGCCGGAAACGCCGCCAACATCGTGTCTGACCAGAAAATCATCGGCCAGCCGACCACCTTCGACCTCGGCGGAACCCGGCAGGATCAAGCCTCTCTGAAATTGAACGCCTCCCTGGATTACTCAGGAGAGACCCCGAAAGAAAATATTACCCTGGACCTGGCACAAATTCCCTTGCAGAACGTCAAGCTGACTAGTTTCGAGCTGCTTCCTTCCAAAATCGAGCGAGGAAAAGGATTCATTCAGGCGGCGGTGGACTTTGCCGGGGGGGATTTCCGGGCCAACGTGCAGTTCAACGGAACCCATCTCGCATTTGCGCCCCCGGACGGCGAGGCAAAGTTAGATCAACGGCTGCAACGGATCAGCCGTTCTATTGCCGCCGCGATCAAGGAGGTCAACTTCAAAGCTTCTGCCCGCCAGCAGACCGGGGATTTCAAATTTTCGATCAACAGCAACTTAGATAATTTGGTGGCGGATCAGTTGAAAACCGCGCTGGCCGGGGAGCTGCAACTGGCCCGCCAGCAGCTGGAAGAGCGGGTCAACCGGGAGGCCGCCAAATACAAGCAGCAATTGGACGCCCTGATCGCGGAAAAAGAGCAGTTGCTGGCCGGGCAGTTGCAAAAAGTGGAGGGCGAGCTGAAAAAGTACGACGATCAGGTGAAGCAGGTGCAGAAGGACATCGAAAAGAAGATCAAAGACGCGGGGGGAAATTTGTTGAAGGATTTGTTGAAGAAGCCGTGAGGCGCTGTGCAGGCGGGGCCCGGTTAACCGCTAAATAATAGTCGTATGCCAAAACATTCAAAATCTAACTCATTAAATCATTAGAGTGCGTACCATTTTACAGGAAAATACGTTTCAAGTTGTCATGCCCGCGAAGCTTGTCCCCGTGAAAACGGGGAGCGGGCATCCATAAACCTTTGAAAAAACTGGATTCCCGCTTTCGCGGGAATGACAACTTCCCTATAATTTCTATCATTTCCTGCAATTTGGTACACACTCAAATCATTATCCTTAAGGCCATATTTTTTCATTTTCCGAGACAACGTAACGCGATCAATTTCCAGCATTAAATTGTTAAATTCCCGCACGTTTCCCGGCCAGTTATAATTCTTCAATAACGCTTCCGCGCGTCGATTGATTTTTAGAAGTCGGCGTTTATGTTTTTTGCAATGCTGAGTAACAAAGAATTCAGCAAGAAGCAATATGTCCTCGGTACGCTCACGCAAGGGAGGCTGCAAAAGGGTTGATTTTATCAACCCTTTTGCATAATATGCGCCCTCGTAAATCGATTTTCAGGCGAATCTTCCGGCTTTGGGTGGTAAAGGGAACTCCGCCTGCCGCGGCACGTTTATATGCTCTCCGTTTGCAACGGAGAGCATAAGTGAACCGTGAAAATCAAACTGGAAATTAATAAATGGATTCCTTGACGCAAATTACCCTCGGCGCCGCGGTCGGCGAAGCAGTGCTGGGAAAAAAAGTGGGCAACAAGGCGCTGCTCTGGGGAGCGGTCGCGGGTACTATTCCGGACCTCGACGTGGCCGTCGCCGCCTTCATGGAGCCGGTGCAGCGGCTGGTTTTTCATCGCGGGTTGTCGCACTCGATCCTGTTTGCGATATTGTTCGCTCCCCTGTTAGGCTGGATCATCAGCAAAATCCACCGCGACGATGGGGTGGGATGGAAACAGTGGGCGCGCTTGAGCTTCTGGGGGCTGTTTACCCACATGCTCCTGGACAGCTTTACCACCTACGGAACCCAGCTTTTTTACCCTTTCAACAACTACCCGGTGGCTTTCAATACCATTTTTGTGATCGATCCCCTGTACACCCTTCCCTTTTTGGCTTGCGTGATCGCGGCGCTGTTTTTCAGCCGCACCTCTCCCCGGCGGCGTCTCATCAACTACCTGGGAATTGCCCTCAGCACCGCTTACTTAGGGCTGACCGTGGTGAACAAACTGCACGTGGATTCGGTCATTGAAGCGTCTTTAGAACGTCAGCAGATTCGCTATGATTCGTTCATGACTGCGCCGATGCCGTTGAACAACATTCTCTGGCGGACGGTAGTGATCAGCGGCGACCGGGCGCTGAGCGGCTATTACTCCCTGTTAGACTCCGACAAAACGGTAACTTTCCGGGCCATCGACCGCAACACCGGCCTCATCGAACCCCTGCGCAATGATTGGGAGATTTCCGAGCTGATGCGGGTTTCCAAGGGCTACTTCGCGGTGATGCGCGATGAACGGGGACTAATTTTCAATGATCTGCGCTTCGGGCAGTTCGGGTTCGAGGATAGCACGGGCAAAAATTACGTGTTTGCTTTTAACATTCAGCCCAATGGATCCGGCGTGGAGGTGAGCCGGGCGCCCGCGGAGATACGAATCAGCCGGGAGCTGCTGCGCCGCCTGGCGGAGCGGGTGCTGGGGAATTGAACTGGCAGCATTTCCGTTTACGGAGAGCTTGTGTTTGAACACCCTCTGAACTAACACCTGGGAGAATCACACATGAATTTTCAATCCCATCGCCCCGAGGGATATAAGGGCGCGGGAGACCGGCAACTTCCGAAGATCAGCAAGGATTTGTCGAGCTATCTTACGCTTGCCCGGCGCATATTTAAAACCATCCTGGGGCATTTCTCGCAGCAGGAATTGCAGGAATTTTCCTCCGCGCTGGTTGAATTCGCCGAAGACCTGCACAACGACCTCGGCATGTGGAGAAGCCTGGAAAATTATAACCGGGAATTTTTCGCGACGCCCCTGCCGTTAGTGCTCCGCAGCGACGACGAGGCATCTCTCGAAGGGATCAATCCTTATCGCCTGCGCCATTTTATGTGGGTGATGTATCCCCATATCAATATCGATTTCATCCCTTCACCGGATGATCCGGACTTTTGCGAGCTGGCCGAGCAGGTGAGTGCATTTCTCAGGGACAAATTCCAAAATGTCCCGGCGGATTCCGGCGTCAGAATGTTCCTGGAGCAGCCCAATGAATTCGGCTGGCAGGTGAAGCGGAAGCTGGTCTGGATGGGCACTCACTCCTACCTGTTCCGCTATTGTTTTGCAAAATATCTGAACGAGCGGGAGCTAAAACCAATCATTCCGGTGATCGACGATTTCATTTGCCAGGCCGCCACGGAATGGTCGGGCCTGGGTGTGATCGACATTTTAGCCGCGGTGCTGAACATCACTGAAGCAGAGCGCGCCGATCTGCGCTCCTGGTATGAACGGCACCTGGCGGTTTACAAGGTTGTCTCTATAGCGGAGCCGATGACCGAGGTGGTGAACGTGTTCAATGACCGCCCCTACCGGGTTAGAACCGACGAGCACACCGGTCTTTTCAAAAGGATGAAGTATGTTTATGGCAGCCTGGTTCCCTGGAGAGGCGATTGGTACTGGTCCGGCGGAC
>WYBG01000524.1 GCA_011526015.1 Deltaproteobacteria bacterium
CATCCCAGCAATTCCTGGAAAATATGCCGATCATATTTGATGGGCCGTTACCAAAATGGAATTATAAAGCTGTACCAAATACTGTGCCAATATCTTAAAATCGGGAAGTAATTTTATCTGCTTCCCTCAGTACTGAGTTGTGCTTTTGAGAAGCCACCATATCCTATTCTATTGCATTATTGCAATGATATTCTGAAATATAGTGCAGTAATGCAAATCTTTGCTCTCACCCGCTTTTCATCAGGATATTATTTATTATGAAGTTATCTCCTTTTAAAATACTGGCATCATTTTGGAATTATACCTGTCCGGTATTTAGCAAATGGACGATGTATGAAAGTTGCAATATCCGCATGTGCAAATCAGTTGACTTCTTCCGTTGAACTACATTTTGAGCAGGCCCCCTATTATATAATTGTTGATTTAAAGACCCCCCGCCGGAAGGAATGCAAAATCATCCATAATCCGAATGTTAATTCCGTGAATGATGTGGGTATCCTGGCGGCGCAAATGCTTATCAACCTGGGTATCGATGTTTTGATTACCGGTTGGTGCGATCCCCATACGCTTCGCGTTTTTCAAAAGGCAAAAATACCGATTTATAAAGCAACACCATGCACGGTGCAAGAGGTCATCAATACCTTAAAAGATACCGGATTTGACCCGGATAAATTGGCGAAACCCGGGGAAAATGGTTCTTTGAATACATTTTAAAAATAATCCTCCCATGAAACTTGATCTTTCCGAATACACCTTAAATCATTTCTTTGCTAAAGTGGTTGAGAAATATGCATCCCGCCCGGCGTTGGCGTTTGGCGGAGAAAATCACTCCATAACCTATGCGGAATTTGGTCTAAGAGTAGAGAACCTGAAACAAGCCTTAGGCAAATTCGGATTTAAGAAAGGAGATAAAATTATTCTCCTGGGGGGTTCGTCGCCTAATTGAGCAAACGGAGTCTTTCAAAAAGACCCCCACTCAAAAAATTAAACGGGCGGAATATGTGATGAGTACTGAAAATTTGGTTTTATAGGAGGATTATAAATAGACTTATGGGAATTAACTCAAAGCTGGATGCTTAACTTAATCTAAAGAGGTGGCATTATGTGGCAAGGGTGGATTAACCTGATACTGGGTGCCCAATAAACCGGGATCGCTTTTGGAACAGGAAAATATGGAAGTGTTCAAAAAAGGACTGGATAACCTTGCCGTGCATATTCAAAACATGAAAAAATTTGGCATGCCGGTCATCGTTGCGATTAACTGCTTTCCGTTTGACACCGCGGCAGAGATCAGCCACATTGAGGACTTATGCCAGAAGCTGGAAGTTCAATGCGCGCCCCACGAAGCGTTTTTAAAGGGCGGCGCAGGTGCTGTCGATTTGGCAGAAAAAGTCATCCGGCTTGCCGATTCCAATCCGCATCCCAAACCGCATTTTCTCTATGATCTTGAGATGCCGGTGGAAGAGAAGATACGAATCATCGCCAAAGAGATTTACCGGGCGGATAATATCTACCTGGAAAAGCGAGCGCGGAAAAAAATCGAAAGATTTGTAAATCTTGGCTATGGGAATCTTCCGGTATGCATTGCCAAAACCCAGGGATCCCTGACAGACAATCCCCGCGCTACCGGCGTCCCCAAAGGCTGGACGCTGACGGTAACCGATGCGGAGCTTTCCGCAGGCGCAGGATTCCTGGTTATCGTCTGCGGGGATATGATGCTGATGCCGGGGCTTCCCAAATATCCGGCAGCGGTTAAGATGGACGTGGATGAGCATGGCAACATAACGGGATTGTTCTAAACTTTGGCTTTATAAAAGGTTTCTTGATCGCCATGCGGGAATTAATCGCCAGCAACACGAAGGACAAAATATGGAACATCTCAAAAATCTGCCCCGTGAAGACCTCCTCAAACTGATCCAGGTTTATGCCCAAAACTGGCTGGCCCATGACGGCTGCTGGTTTTTAGCGGCGGAAGAACAGTTCGGCATGGAAACCGCCATGGAGCTCGATGCGAAATCCTGGGAACGGTTTGCGGCAGCAGAAGCCCGGCGTATCATGAAAGCCTTTGAGATTCCCCCGAACGGGGGGCTGAAAGCCCTTGAAAAAGCGCTGCAATTCCGGCTCTACGCGGCGATCAACTGCCAGGAGATCGAGTGGGTAAATGATAACAAAATGATTTTCAGAATGCTGGAATGCCGGGTGCAGAAAACCCGCCGGGAGAAAAATCTGCCGGATTTTCCCTGCATGCCGGTGGGCATGGTAGAATTCAGCCATTTCGCCAAAACGGTAGACCCGCGCATTCGAACCCGCTGCCTCGCCTGCCCGCCGGAGCCGGGTGCTGATTTCTATTGCGGATGGGAATTTACGATAGAGGAAGTAATTTGACAATAGAGTTGTTGCAGAATAAGAAATAAGCCACGAATGATCACGAATATAAAGGATTAGGGTTTTGAAAAAGAAAGCTTTGATCATTGGCAACTCGGATGGAATCGGATTGAGCATTACCAGAGAGCTTCTCAAAAGAGAATGGGAAACCGTTGGTATTTCAAGAAGCAAATCACCTATAGAAAACACATCGTATAAGCATTTCGTGGCGGAGGTACAGCAAGATGAATATCCGGAAAAGTTAAAATCAATTTTGCAAAATGAGGGGTCGGTTGACTTATGTATTTACTGTGCCGGTATCGGTGAGCTTTTGGATATTGCACAGATGGAAAAAGAGATAATGGTATTCGAGGTCAACTTAATCGGAATAGTAAAAACCGCATCTTGTGTGATCCCCATGATGGTTAGAAGAGGGAAAGGACATTTTATGGGCCTTTCGAGTGTTGCAGACCGGATGTTATCCTCCGATGCCCCAAGTTATCATGCATCGAAGGCAGGTTTGTCTAATTATCTTGAAGGACTTGCCCTTGCGCTAAAACCTGCGGGAGTAAATATAACAAATGTCAGGTTCGGATTCATTGATACTAAAATGGCCAGGGGCGATGTAAAACCGTTTATGATGACGGTGGAAAAAGCGACTCAACATTTACTTTTATGTATTGAGAAAAAGCCGATTCGATATACCGCGCCAAAGATCGTCATTCCGCTGGTGAAATTTCGGAGTATGATGCTGGGATTAAAAGTGAAGTAATGGATGCGAAATGATAGAACAATTTGGGCAAAAATCAAAAAAGGAGGAGAAGTGATGTTAAACGCATTCGGCCTGGACATCGAAACGCTGGAAAACAAGTTCCGCGGCCTGAAAAATGACATCAAACTGATCTTTTTTACCCGGGAAAGCGGTTGTCCTCATTGCAAGGATGCGCGAAGCCTGTTCGAAACGGTAGCTTCCATCACCCATAAGATCCAGTTCGACTCCTTTAATTTTGCAATCGACGCGGAAAAAGACCGCGAATACCACATCATTGCGGTGCCGGCGCTGGCGATCATCGGGGAAAAAGATTACGGCATCCGCTATTACGGATGTCCGGAGGGCATGGCGCTAAGCAATTTCCTTGATGACATTGTTTATGTATCCGGGGGCGAGAGCACCCTCAAACCGGATGTGGCAATCAAATTGGCCCGTTATAAAAAGCCGGTTCAATTAAAGATATTTATCTCCCATCATTGTCCTTACTCCTTACCGGTAGCGAAGCTTGCCTTAAAAATCGCCATCGCCAGCGATGATATTAAAGTGGATATTATTCACGCAGATGAATTTTGGGAACTGGCACAGAAATATAACGTGCGCGGCCTTCCCATGACGGTGGTCAATGAGAAAAAGAGCTTCTATGGCGCATTGGATGAGGAAGAGTATGTGCATCGTATTATCGAGTTAGCTTAAAAGGAGAAAGCATCATGCAACAACAACGTAAGCACAGCCAGCGCCAGGGAAAAGGGGTTGGCGGAACCTGCGTGTGCCCGAAATGCGGGGAGAAAATACCCCATAAAGCAGGAGTTCCCTGCCAGGAAGAGAAATGCCCGAAATGCGGCGCAAAAATGTTACGGGAAGGTTCTTACCATCATCAACTCTGGAAAGAGAAAAAACAAGGAAAGGAGCAGTCATCATGAAATCGCTGCTGGGAAAAAGAATTTTGGTCTGCGGAAAGGGCGGCAGCGGAAAAAGTTCGGTTATTACCCTGATGGCGAATGAGCTTCAGCGCCGGGATTACAATGTGATATTGCTGGACGGCGACGCTTCCAATCCCGGCGGGCTGGCGCGCCTGGCCGCGGGAGCAAAACGCGGCCCCCAACCGCTGATCGATTTTTTCGGGGGCAGGGAGAAAGTCACCTGCCCGGTGGATGATCCCTCCCCGCTGCTCCGCTTAAGCGACTCCTCGCTGGTGGTGGAGGCGCATATTGATCTGGCAGAAATTCCCCCGGAGTATTTTATTCAAAAAGATAATTTGATACTGCTTCAGGTCGGGAAAATTCAAAAAGCATACGAGGGCTGCGACGGTCCGATGTCGAAGATCACCCGGGACTTCATTATCAAGGGGGATTATGTGACCCTCATCGACGTGGAAGCGGGCATCGAGCATTTTGGCAGGGGGGTGGAAAAGCACGTGGATATGGTTTTGATCGTGGTGGATCCCACTTTCGAATCGTTTGAAATTGCGGAGCGGGTAACAAAACTGTGCCGGTTGATGGGCGTTGAACAGGTCATGGCCATTCTAAACGGCGCTCAAACCGCGGAGATGGAAGCGATGATGCGAGAGGCACTGGCAAAGCGGGAAGTGAAGATCCTCGGCAGCGTGCGCTACGATCCGGAGATCCGCAAAGCCGGCCTGGAGGGCAGCGTTCTTGGGCAATGCGCGGCCCTGGAAGACTTCGCAAAAATTATCGGGAAATTGGAAGCGCTTCCCAGGGCGGAGGTTGTTTCGTAAAAAAATAGATTCTTTCATCAGGTTTTTAGAATAGGCACTCAATACCGGATACTTTTTGTTTCGATGCTTAATGCTTGTCATTCCCGCATGTTTTTAGCGGGAATCCACTTCACCAGTCGCTCATGGATGCCCGATTAAAGCATTCGGGCATGACAAATTCGTTGAAATCGCGCCGGTTTTTAAAAAGTGTCCGGTAGTAAAAAAAGGCAAAATGATTATGTTTTAAAATTATTTTGCCCACAATTATTTTGCCATAACCGTTTTTGATTTACGAGCCCTTAAACATGAAAAAACCATTGCAATTAAAAATTTACCCGGATTCTGTATTGCGGGAAAAATCGCTGCCGGTAAAGGATTTCGACGAAACGGTGCGCGATTTGATGGAGGGAATGGCGGAAATCATGTACGCCTACCAGGGAATCGGGCTGGCGGCACCGCAGGTGGGTATTTTACAGCGGGTGATTATCGGCGACATCGGCGAGGGACTCATTTCCCTGGCAAACCCGGAAATCATTGCTGAAACTGGCGAGGACCTGCTGGATGAAGGATGTTTGAGCCTGCCGGATATTCAAGTAACCGTGCAGCGCAGGCAATCTATTTTTGTCCGGGGAATCGATGCAACCGGGAAGGAGATCGAACGGGAATTGAGCGGATTGATGGCCCGGGTCATCCAGCATGAGATCGATCATTTGAACGGGGTGCTCATCATCGATTATGCCTCATTAATCGAAAAATATCAATTGCGGAACGCCCTGGCAGAATTGGAGACGCGATGCAAACATCCGGCATAAGAATTATCTGTTTTCTGCTTTTAATGGTTTGTTTACCGGAATTTTTTTTGCTACCCACAGAGAGGTGTATTATGGCAGAGCAAGCTCATCAAGACACAACCCGCGCGGGCTCAACAGACCTGCGCCTGACCGTGGTATATGACAATAATCCCATGAAACCGGGCTTACAAACCGCCTGGGGATTTGCCTGCGTGGTGGAAACCGGGAAAACCAAAGTGCTGTTTGATACCGGCGGCGAGGGCAAAATTTTTCTGGCAAACCTGCAAACCCTGGGAATTGACCCGGCGGAAATTGACCGGGTGGTTCTATCCCATTTCCATTATGACCATACCGGCAGTCTGGCGGAGTTTCTGAAAAAAAATCCGCGTGTGACGGTCTATGTTCCCAAATCATTCCCGGAGAAGATAATTGAGGACATCAAAACAGCCGGCGCGACTCCGGTAGCGGTGACATCTTTTGCGGAATTACAACCCAACATTTTCACATTGGGAGAAATCGGCGGGGCAATCCCGGAGCAATCCCTGGCGATCCGAACCCCGAAAGGTATTGCCATCATCACCGGCTGCGCCCATC
The DNA here is from genome assembly GCA_011526015.1 of Deltaproteobacteria bacterium. Classification (GTDB taxonomy): domain Bacteria; phylum Calditrichota; class Calditrichia; order RBG-13-44-9; family J075; genus JABWBP01. The sequence continues at coordinate 6,236 of WYBG01000524.1, forward strand.
CCGGCATCTTAACCATTTTGCAACGCGCCAAAAGTATATTTCCTGATGAACCCTTATATCTGGTCATCGGCGGTTTCCATTTGGTCAATGCCACGAAAAAGCAAATCTCAGAAATTATTGATGGTTTTAAAGCGCTGGGCGTTCAGAAAGCCGCCCCCTGCCACTGCTCCGGCGATGAGACCCGGAAAATGTTCAGCGAAGCTTACGGAAACGATTTTTACGAAATCGGGGTTGGTGGAATCATCGAAGTCAGATAACCTTAACGATCAAAGCAACCCTCTCAGAAACGATTAACGAAAAAGGAGATGCCCATGAAAATTGCCGTCGCCACCGAGGATGGGAAAACAATTTTTCCCCATTTCGGGCGCAGTCCCTATTTTGCCATTTTTGAAATTGAGGAAGGCCGGATTATCAATCAAACCATGCGGCAAAATACTTTTACGGGGCATTTCAGCCGAACGCATGAGCACCATCAGCATGGAGAACATCATCATGGTTCGGGCGATCCCCATGTCCACCAATCCGTGGCGGAGGGATTAAAAGACTGCCGGGTGGTGATCAGCCAGGGCATGGGCCGGAAAGCCTGGGAAGACCTGCGTGCGCGAGGAATCGAAATGATCGTTACCGACGAAAGCGGGGTTGAAAACGCAGTGCGAAAATATTTGGCGGGAGAGTTGACCGACCGGGTGGATAAACTGCATTAGACCTTATTCATAGCTAAATATTTGATTTTTATGGAAAGATGAATAGCCCCGATCTTCAGATCGGGGACAGCAAATAAGTAAATCTATCCCCTTCCCCGGGGATTTATCCCCGATTGTTGCAC
>WYBG01000525.1 GCA_011526015.1 Deltaproteobacteria bacterium
CCGCTCGGTCCCTGGGCGGGTTATGCGGATACCAACCGGGTTGTTACCATACTGGGAGGTATTCGCTCCGCCGTGTCCCCCGAAACCAATATCCAATATGCGCCCGGCTACGATCTGCAAACTTTCTCCGGTAAAGATGGTTTTGCCGAGGCAGTGCAATTGGCAAAACAAACTGATGCCGTGGTGCTGGTGCTCGGCGAACGCGCCAATATGAGCGGGGAAGCCGCCAACCGCGCCGACATCGGGCTGCCGGGAGAGCAGGAAGCCCTGGCAAAGGCCATCCACGCTACCGGAAAGCCACTTGTTGTACTGCTGATGAACGGGCGTCCCCTCGCGATTCCCTGGCTGGCGGAAAACGTTCCGGCAATTTTGGAGACCTGGTTCCTGGGCGTGCAAATGGGAACGGCGGTGGCTGATGTTCTCTTCGGCGATCATAACCCCGGCGGCAAATTGCCGGTTACTTTTCCCCGTGCTACCGGGCAAATTCCCATTTATTACAATCACAAAAATACTGGCCGCCCGCCGAAAGCAGAAGAACATTACACCTCGAAATACATCGACCTGCCCTGGACCCCGCAGTTTCCTTTCGGCTATGGATTGAGTTATACCACATTCGAATATGGCGCTCCCCGCCTCAGCGCTTCGGAGATGAAACGCGATGATACCCTCACGGTGGAAGTTAACGTAACCAACACCGGCAAACGCCCCGGCGACGAGGTGGCACAGCTTTATATTCAGGATGAAGTTGCCAGCGTAACCCGCCCGGCCAAACAACTGCACGGTTTCCGGCGCATTCATCTTGAACCGGGGGAAACCCAAACCGTAACCTTCCGGCTCGCGTTTGAGGACCTGGCGTTTTATGATCAGGAGATGCGGTGGGTGGTAGAACCGGGATTTTTCAAGGTATTAGTTGGAGGAAACTCCGTGGAGGTGCAAGAAGCGCGGTTCGAGGTAAGGAGTGGCAAACTTTAGTTTGCCAGTGATAAAATTTGGGTAGTGATGAATTGGTAATGCGGTGAATCGCGAAGCTGAAAGGTGCAAGGGCGCTTGAAGCGCCCTTACATTTCTTAGTCCCGCCGTTCACGGCGGGGTGGGCGAGAAAAACCTCTGCCTCGCATTTCACCAGCGTATCACGAATCGCCAGATTAAAATCGAAGCATCAGGAGGAAATTTCCATGTCAAAATGCTTACTTTTATTGATTTTCCTGGGCGGGACAATCATTACCTTTGCCCGGGTTAATGAATCTGCGCCTTCCGATACGGTTTCGGCAACCTCCCGGGCCATGAGCACCGAAGAACTGCTCACCACCGTTCAGGAGGCGACCTTCCGCTATTTTTACGATTACGGCCACCCGGTCAGCGGTATGGCGCGGGAACGCCTGAACTCCGGCGACGTCTGCGCCAGCGGGGGCACCGGTTTCGGGCTGATGGCGCTGATTGTCGGGGCGGAGCGAGGGTTTGTCGCCCGGGAAGCCGCCGCCGCCCGCACCCTGAAGATTATTCGCTTTCTGCAGAACAGCGCCATTCGCTACCACGGCGCCTGGGCGCACTGGATCAACGGCTCCACCGGGCAAACCATTCCATTCAGCCAGTACGACAACGGCGGAGACCTGGTGGAAACTTCTTACCTGGTGCAGGGGCTGCTAACGGTACGGCAGTATTACACCGGCAGCGACTCCGTGGAAACCGAGATCCGCGCCCGCGCCACCCAGTTGTGGGAAGAGGTGGAGTGGGACTGGTATCGCCGCTATCCCAACGGAACTTCGCTGTACTGGCACTGGTCGCCCAACTACGGCTGGCAGATGAACATGACCATCCGCGGCTATAACGAAGCGATGATCGTTTACCTGCTGGCGGTAGCTTCGCCCACTCACCCGGTTCCGCCGCTCTGCTATCACATCGGCTGGGCGCGCACCGGGGCGTATCCTTACCTGAACGGAAACACGTTTTACGGCTTCAAACAATGGGTGGGACCGGATTACGGGGGCCCGCTGTTCTTCACCCATTACTCTTTCCTGGGCTTCGATCCCCGCGATAAAGCCGACGGATACACCAATTACTTCGATAACAGCCGCAATATTGCCCTGATCCATCACGCTTACAGCATTGACAATCCCCTCGGGCATACCGGTTACGATTCCTTATGCTGGGGGCTTACCGCCAGCGACGATCCCTGGGGCTACAGCGCCCACGCGCCCTACAACATCTGGGGAGTTGATAACGGAACCATCACTCCCAGCGCGGCGCTCAGTTCCATGCCCTATACCCCGGATGAATCCATCGCGGCAATGGAGTATTTTTACTACACCCTCGGCGCTTCCCTGTGGGGGCAGTACGGCTTCAAAGACGCCTTTAATTTGAATCAGAACTGGTTTGCCGGCAGCTACATCGCCATCGACCAGGGGCCGATTATCGTGATGATCGAAAATTACCGCTCGCAACTGTTGTGGAATCTTTTCATGTCTAATCCGGAAATTCCGGGGATGATGGCGGCGCTGGGTTTTTCCTCAACCGGGATTGATCCTCCGGAGGGATCCATCCCGGGGCGACTCGAATTGCAGCAAAATTATCCCAACCCTTTCAACGGGGAAACGGTGATTCGCTTTCGCCTGCCCAAATCCGGCGAAGTAACCCTGGAGATTTTTAATACCCTGGGGCAAAAGGTGCAGCAAATCTATGGTGAGAAGTTTCTGGCCGCAGGCGAGCAAGAGGCGCGCTTCACTGCCGGGAATTTGCCTTCGGGAATTTACTACTACCGGCTGCGTTCCCGGGAATCCGCGATAACCCGTAAAATGCTGCTGCTACGCTGATATTTGAGAGAGGAATCGGGTGAGTTATCAAAAAATCAGCCTGAATGGCGTCTGGAAAATTGCCCCGGGTGAAAAAAAACCACGGGATTTTCCCCACCGCGTTCCGGTTCCGGCGCTGGTCGATGCAGCCGAACCGGAATTCCCTTGGGAGAAATACGATTATTTTTGGTATCGCACTGTTTTTAGCCTGCCCGATCAGGCGCAGTTCGAAAAAGTTTACCTGCAACTGGAGCAGGTGCAATACGGAACCGAAATCTGGTTGAATAACCATAAAATCGGCGGCGATATCCCCTGTTACACCAGCCAGGAGTTCGACCTGACTGCATTCATCAATCGCGCCGGTGAGAACGAG
>WYBG01000526.1 GCA_011526015.1 Deltaproteobacteria bacterium
ATGGGTCGAAGTAATGGAAGTGGGCAATAAAAATTTAGTAAAAGCATTACAGGAATTTGTTGACTCGGGCGAATCCGAAGCAATTTCGCTTGCCCTTGAGATCAAAGCAGATCTAATCTTAATGGATGAAAAAGAGGCAAGGGTATTAGCCAGAAAGTATAGATTAAATGTCATGGGAACCGTAGGCATTCTTGTTTGGGCAAAAAAAGCAGGCCGCATAAAGACGCTCAAAGATATCCTCGATGATTTGATAACTTCGGGTAATTTTCGAATTTCAAATGCAATCTACAAACACGCTTTAAAGGAGGTTGGCGAAAAGTAGAGTTGCCAACAATCCCGCCCCGGTGGTCGGCTGGATGTGCCGCTGCGGAAGCAAATTGGAGTTCAAAAAAGACCACGCAATATGCGGCAAGTGCAGCCGGGAATACCATAAGACCGGGGATAAGGTGGTGTACGAAAAAGAGTGAAGCAATTGGCAATTGCCAATTGGAAATTGCCAATTGCCAATTAACCGGCCCCTCCTCCCCGGAAATTCTCAATGATCCCTGTTTGGAACGGGTTTGAAATATAGCCTTCTAACAGTTAACCCCGCTCAGCCACGTGATCTAAACCAATTGGTGTTAATGATATGAATCAATCAAAACTGGTTTTTACCGGCATTGTTGTAAGAGAAAATACCGGCTTCAGCGCCTTATGTGTTGAATTGGATGTCGCTTCTGATGGCCGTACCATAAAAGAGGCGAAGAAAAATCTGCTTGAAGCTGTTTCCTTGTATGTTGAAACGGCAATTGAGAACAATCTTCCGATAGTACGCCCGGTTCCACTTGATGAGAATCCATTAGTCACCGCCTCGCAAAGCGTGGTAGATAAGTTCTCAGTAAAACTCGATTTCAATATCCATATATATGCCTAAATTACCGGTCGTAAAACCGAAACAAGTTATCAGGGCGCTTGAGAAAGCTGATTTTACCAGAATCAGGAGTAAGGGGAGCCACGTTCAATTCAAAAAAGGAAATTTGTTAGTGACAGTTCCAATGCATAATCGCGATCTTAGCCCAACCACTTTGAAATCTATTTTAAGACAGGCAAAAATGACCATCGAAGAATTTGAAGCATTGCTTTAATGAAGGAGAAACAACCCTTATGGAAAAACGCAGCATCCAGTTCATCGACTTGAAAGCCCAGCAAGCCCGCATTCGCGAGCAAATCGAAACCCGCCTCCGCAAGGTGCTGGATCACGGCCAGTACATCATGGGGCCGGAAGTGCGGGAATTAGAAGCCAAATTAGGCGAATACGCCGGCGTTAAGCACTGCATCACCTGCGCCAGCGGCACCGACGCCCTGCTAATGCCCCTGGTGGCCTGGGGAATCGGCCCCGGCGACGCGGTGATCACCACCCCCTTCACCTTCATCTCCACCGCGGAAGTGGTGGCGCTGTTGGGCGCTACCCCGCTATTCGCGGACATCGACCCGCTCACCTACAACCTCGATCCCGCCCAGTTGGAAAAAGTGCTGCACTCCGAGCGGGTGAAAAAGAACGGGCTGAAAGTGAAAGGGATCATCCCGGTGGACCTCTTCGGCCAGCCCGCGGATTATGACGAGATCGAACAATTCGCCCGGCAAAACGGCCTGTGGGTGTTAGAAGACGCCGCCCAGGCCTTCGGCGCGGAGTACAACGGGCACAAAACCTGCAGCTTCGGCGACGTCGCCGCCACCTCCTTCTTCCCCGCCAAACCCTTCGGCTGCTACGGCGACGGGGGCGCAATCTTCACCAACGACGATGCTCTGGCGGAAAAACTGCGCTCTATCCGGGTACACGGGCAGGGCAGCGACAAATACGACAACGTGCGCATCGGCATCAACGGGCGTTTTGATACCCTGCAGGCCGCGGTGCTGCTGGCCAAATTGGAACTCTTCGACGAGGAAATCGCCCTGCGCAACGCCGTAGCCGCGCGTTACAGCAAAGCACTGAACGGCAAATTCGTCGCCCCCGCGGTCAAAAAAGACCGCAGCAGCGTATGGGCGCAGTATTCCATCCTCAGCGAAGACCGCGCCGGCGAGCTGGCCCGCCTGAAAGACCTGGGCATCCCCACCGCCATCTACTATCCCAAACCCCTGCACTTGCAGGATGCTTTTCGTTACCTCGGCTACTCCGCGGGAGACTTCCCGGCCACCGAGCATTGCGCCGCCCGCATCTTCAGCATTCCCATGCACCCCTATTTGGAGGAAGCGGAGCAGGCTTATATCATCAGGGGATTGCTGGGGTAGGGGGGACAAGGGAAAAGGATAAAGGAAAAAGGGAGAAGGAAAAAGGATAAAGGGGGTTTTTATCATGTGATCGCCACGCAGGCGGGCATAAGGTGTGGGGTACAGGGTATAGGGTATAAGGTACAATGCTCGTCACGATGCTCTGCATCGTGACGCCGGGGGAGGGAAGCTCTGCTTCCTATTCATCCCGGCAATTGTCAAAAACCACACGATAAGGCAGGTATAGGGGAAGTTGTTGCAGATTCAAAAATAAACCGCCAATTACGCGAATATAATTCGTGAAAGTTCGCGTGATTCGTGGTTAAAAA
>WYBG01000527.1 GCA_011526015.1 Deltaproteobacteria bacterium
CTGGCCGGCGATCCCCGCTTCATCTCCGGCATCCATAATTACTGCGACCGCTGGTGCGAGCGCTGCCCGTTAACCCACCGCTGCCTGAACTATCTCCTGAGCGAAGAGGAATTCGCCGACCCGGAAATCCGGGATCTGGAAAATGAAAAATTCTGGGAAAAACTGGGCGAAGTATTGAGCGATACCGTGGAGATGCTTCACGAAATGGCGGAAGAAGCGGGAATCGATTTGGATGCCGTTGACGCAACCGAAAGCCTGAATGAGCGGAAAAACCGCCGTAAAATTGCGGAAAACCGGCCCGCGGTACGTTCCGCCCGCGCCTACGGCAAAATGGTCAACCAGTGGTTCGATAAGGCCAATCATCTGCTCAAAGAGAAAGAAATCGAATTGCTCGAAAAAGCCCGCCTGGAATTGCCGCACGCCGATCCCGCCGGGGAAGCCGCGGACATCACCGACGCCACGGAGATTATTCGCTGGTACCAGCACCAGATTTACGTGAAGCTGATGCGCGCCTTCCAGGGAAAAGAAGCTGAGGCCGAAGACCCGGAGCTCTGGAAAGAATTTCCCAAAGATTCCGACGGCTCCGCCAAAGTCTCCCTGATCGGCATCGACCGCTCCATCTCTGCCTGGGATCGCCTGCGCAGCCATTTCCCGGAGCGGGAAAGCGAGCTGCTGGATATCCTGCGCCATCTCGACCGGCTGCGCAAAAAAGTAGAGAAAGAGTTCCCGGAAGCCCGCAGCTTCATCCGCCCCGGGCTGGATAACCCGGAGGAGTACGGGGAAGGCGGAGGGAAGGCGTAAAACGTAACTCGTATTGCGTATTTCGTATTACGTATTCCGTATTACGTTTTACGTTTTACGCAATACGCAGGGCACAGCACAAATTGCACAAACTTATGGATCAATAGCCCCGCGCTTCAGCGCGGGGAAAAGAAAATCCAACAAAAATTAAGTCGGGGCTTCAGCCCCAAGTGTTGCCAAAACACGGGGCTGAAGCCCCAAAAGGAGATTTGGGAACTTTGCATCCGCCGCGCTGAAGCGCGGGGCTATTCATTCATAACTTTCGCTACTTGTGCAATTTGTGCTGCGCCCCAAAACGTAATACGCAATACTTATTACGCATTACGGAATACGCATTATTACCGAATCGGAGGCTATATGCGCTTGTTTGCGTTGCTTTGGCTCGCGGCGACGGCATCCTCCCTGGTTGCCGTCGCCCAGGAAAAAGAAATCCTCACGGTGGAATGGATCCACAGCGAGGAGGGAAAAGCAGTCGATGGCGTGCCGGAATTTGCCTGGCTGAATGACAACACCGCCCTGCTCTATGATCCGCGCCAACCCAAAGAACAGCGCACCTTTGAGCGGTTCGATCCCCGCTCCGGGCGCCGCGCACCTGCGCTGAACCGGGAAAAAGCCCTGGCCAGCCTGCAAGGCCACCTGGGCGTGCGCGATTCCACTCAATTTTTGACCTGGCCGGAAGCCTTCGAAGACTCCGGCCGGTTTGCCGTGTACATCTGGGAGGGGGACATTTATCTGCTGGATCTCCCGGCTTCGGAATTCCGGCGAATCACCTCCAGCGAGGCCCCGGAAAAGGCCGCGCGCTTTTCCCCGGACGGGCAGAAGCTGGCGTTTGTGCGTAACCACGACCTCTATGTGTACGATCTGATCCAACAATCCGAGAAACGTCTCACCTACGACGGTTCGGAAACCCTTTTGAACGGCACTCTCTCCTGGGTGTACTGGGAGGAAATTTTCGGGCGGCAGGATATCGGCTACTGGTGGTCGGGGGATTCCAAAGCCCTGGCGTTCCTGCGAACCGACGAATCCGAAGTCAGCCGGATGTATTTCCCGGATTTCCAACCGGCGGTTCCCCGGGTGATCACCCAGCGCTACCCCAAGGCCGGGGGCGAAAATCCCCTGCTTCACGTGGGCATTGTGGAGATCGAGCAACCCGACCCGCTATGGGTGGAGCTGGGGCCTCCCCCCTATGAATATATCGTGCGGGTGGACTGGCTGCCGGACCACCGCCGCCTGTGCGTGCAAACCTTGAACCGGGAGCAGACCGAGCTGCGCCTGTTCCTGGCCGACCGTTTTACCGGCATTGCATCACCCCTGCTGAGGGAAACCGACCCGGCCTGGGTCAACATTCACGACGATCTTTATTTTCTGAAGGACGGGAAACACTTTATCCGCGCCTCCGAGCGCGATGGATACCGGCACCTCTACCGTTATACCCTGGATGGTACTCTCGTCAACCGGATTACCCGCGGCGACTGGGCGATCCATTCTGCCGGTGGAGAAGTGTTCTGGGTGGACCGGGCGGTCAACGCCATCGACGAAAAAAAGGGCTGGATTTACTTTACCGCCCAGGAAAAATCTCCCCTGGAGCGCCATCTTTACCGCATCCGCTTCGACGGGAGCGGCATGGAACGGCTCAGCAAAGGCGAGGGGTTCCATAGCGCGGTTTTCAGCCCCGATGCCCGCTATTATTTCGAAAGCTATTCCAACCCGCGCACCCCGCCTTCCCTCTCCCTCTACCGCAGCGACGGCAAATTGCAAAAGGAGCTGGCCCAACCCCGCCCGGAATTGTTCGAAAAATTCGATCTGCAATACCCGGAAATATTCACCATTCCCGCGCCGGACGGTTTTCCCCTGCCCGCGGAATTGCTCAAGCCGACGCAATTCGATCCCCGGCGCCGCTACCCGCTGATCATTTACGTGTACGGCGGGCCGGCGGCGCCCACGGTGGCCGAGAAGTGGCGCTCTTCGCTGCTGTTCGATAATATTTTGCTGCAAAAAGGCTACTTAGTGGCGCGGATCGATCCCCGCAACGCCACCGCCATCAGCAAGACCCTGGAAAACCTGCTGTTAGGGGAGATGTCCGGGGAGGTGGAGCTGGCCGACCTGTTGGCCGGGGTAAAATGGTTCAAATCGCAACCTTACATCGATCCCGATCGGGTGGGCATCTGGGGCTGGAGCGGCGGGGGCAGTTTCACTCTCAACGCTATGACCCGCTCCCGGGAATTCAGGGCCGGCATATCCATCGCCCCGGTAACCGACTGGCATTACTACGATACCCGCTGGGCGGAATTCGCCATGAAGCGCCCGCAGGATAATCCCGGGGGGTACGAAAAAACCTCTTTCGTCAAAACCGCCAAAAACCTGCATGGGCGCTTGCTATTAGTGCACGGCACCTACGACGATAACGTGCATCCGCAAAATTCCTGGCATTTCATCGACGAATTGATCAAGGCCAACATCATGTTCGATATGATGTTCTACCCCATGCGCAAGCACGATATCGGCGATGACCCGGCGCAGGTTCACCTCTACAACCGCATGCTGGAGTTCTGGGAACGGAATTTGTAGCGCGGCGGCAGTTAAACCCGGATGGTTTAATCCCGACAAATTCGCAGGGATGCGAATGTAATTGTCGGGATATGCAGGCAATAAAACGGGAGAACCATGATGATGCAAAATTTTTGGGCAGGAATGCAAGGAGTTCTGGGGCTGGCGCTGGCAACGGCGCTGCTTTCCCTGCCGGGAAAGGGACAGGAGGGGCAAAATGAGCTTATCCCGCCGGAAGCGCCCGGCCCTCTGCCGATCTCCACTTTTTCCATCGTCGCCTGCGATCCGGCAGCGGGAGAGTTGGGGGTGGCGGTGGCCTCGCGCTTTTTTGCGGTGGGAAGCGTGGTACCCTGGGCCAAGGCCGGCGTGGGAGCGGTGGCAACCCAGTCTTTTGCCAACACCTCCTTCGGCTGGCGGGGCCTGGAACTGCTGGAAAAGGGGATAAGCCCGGAAGAGGCCATCCGGGAATTGCTCCGCAACGACGATAATCCCGCCCGCCGCCAGGTCGGCATGGTGGCCCCGGACGGGAAATCCGCCACTTACACCGGGGAGAACTGCGTTCCCTGGGCCGGGGGACGCAGCGGCGCCAATTACGCGGTGCAGGGGAACATCCTTACCGGCGAGGCGGTGGTGCTGGCCATGGAAAAAGCGTTCCTGGAAAGCGGCGGTACCCTGGCGGAGCGCATGTACGCCGCCCTGCTGGCCGGGGATGAACAGGGAGGCGATAGCCGGGGCAAACAATCCACCGCCCTGTTAGTGGTAAAAAGCGGGGCGGGGTACGGGGGATACACCGACCGGGCCATCGATATCCGGGTGGACGACCATCCCGAACCGTTCCGGGAACTGGGCCGGCTGCTCAATTTCGGGCAGATGAATTACGCCTGGAACGAAGCCTGGACCCTCTTCAGCGAGAAAAAATATGCCGAGGCGCTGCCGCCCATGGAGCGCACCGCCGCGCTGGCCCCGGATAACGCCGAGGTGCTCTACGACCTGGCGGTGATACGCCTGGCGGCCGGCAAAGCGGAGACGGCCCTGGAAGGGCTGAAAAAGTCCCTTACCCTCAATCCCCAGTTGAAAAAACAGGCGGCCGGAGATAACGACCTGGCGGCTTTGCGTGAGAATGCGGAGTTCCGGGCGCTGGTGGGGGATTGAAAATTGAAGATCGAAGATTGAAAATTGAAGATTGGCGAGGATTTCAATATCCGCTAACTCGTAACGATGCTCCGCATCGTTAGGCAACCGGAGAAGATCTGCTTCCTGGGTAAGATTGCTTATTTTCCGGTGCAGGGCTAATTCTGAGCGGTTCCCCAATTATCCATGAGGTGAAAATGAGGAAATATGCGATTGCTTTAATCGTGATCATCGGGTTGTGGCAGCTTGCGGAGGGGCAGGCGGTTTACCGCGGCCCCCTGGCGCACACGTATTCGATTGTGGCGGTGGATTCCCTTACCGGGGAGATCGGCGCGGCGGTGCAGTCGCACTGGTTTTCGGTGGGCAGTACCGTGATCTGGGCGGAGGCGGGGGTCGGCGCGGTCGCTACCCAGTCGTTCGTGAATGTTTCCTTCGGCCCGCGGGGATTAGAACTCATGAAATCCGGCAAATCCCCACAGGAGGCGCTGCAAATCCTGCTCTCCGATGATGAAGGCCGGGAATTCCGCCAGGCAGCGCTGATCGACGCGCGGGGAAACACCGCGGCGCACACCGGGGCAACCTGCATCCCCGCAGCCGGGCATATCAACCGGAAATATTATTCCGTGCAGGCCAACCTGATGCTAAAAGAAACGGTCTGGCCGGCCATGGAAAAAGCGTTTCTCACCGCGCCAGGCCCCCTGGCGGAACGATTAGTAGCGGCGCTGGAGGCGGCGCAGGCCGAAGGCGGGGATATTCGCGGCAAACAATCCGCGGCTTTGCTGGTGGTGCGGGGCCGCTCCGGCGGGAAAGCCTGGGAGGACCGCCTTATCGACCTGCGGGTGGAGGACCATCCCGAAGCGGTGCAGGAGATCAAGCGCCTGCTGAGGGTGCATCGCGCTTATGAGCACATGAACGCCGGCGACCTGGCGGTAGAAAAAAACGACGAAACCGGGGCCCTGCGGGAATACCGCGCGGCCATGGAGATGTTTCCGGAAAACCTGGAGATGAAATACTGGACCGCGGTCTCTCTGGCCAATATGAATCGCCTGGAGGAAGCCCTGCCGCTGTTCAAAACCGTTTTTCAGCAGGACGCCAACTGGAAGACCTTGACGCCCCGGCTGGTTCCCATCGGCCTGTTGAAGGTTTCCGGGGATCAATTGAAGAGGGTTATGGAGTGACCGGCGCCCGGCTTCCACAGGGCGTCTGGTGAAGAACATCGAACCGGGGAGGGCAAATTCAGATAGTGTATTAAATGCGTTGTAAAATCGGCCGGGTAAATTTTTTTACTCTTCAGCCATATTTCAGATTCATTACCGTGCACTTTTTTCAAATGGAACAATTTCGCTGAATTTGTCATGCCCGAACGCTACCCGCTTAAAACATGCGGGCACAAGTTTAATCGGGCATCCATGAGGCCTGGCGGATATGGATTC
>WYBG01000528.1 GCA_011526015.1 Deltaproteobacteria bacterium
CCCGGCCAGCCGCCCGATCACCCGGTGAATATCTTCCATCCCGAAGGGGAGTATCTGAAGACCCTGTTGCTGCGGGTGTTCGATTAACGGACGCATGGAGCAAAGCGCAGGGCGCAGGGTTAAGCGAAGACAGTTTTTATCCCTCCTCAATCGGCAAAAAATCCCCCGGATGGGGAATTTTTTGCCCCTCCTTTTATTCCTATGTTTAACTTGGCATTCACGGAAAACGTGAGGCAGCGCCTCACCGAGTGCGCCACAATGCAGAGCATTGTGGCGAGTTATCGTCCGTGCGGCGCTCGCGGTTGCTCCCGGCGGGTTCACGTTTGAAACGTTAACAAAATGTTAGAATTATCCGGGAACCGGATAGCGGAGGAAGGAATTTATAATAATGCAATTCCCCCGGCCGGCGTACTTCGGAGGGGTTGCGGAAAGTGGCGACAAGGTTCCAAAAACCGCTACGGGGAAAAGAGAATCGATAAAGGAAGGAGAAACCCTATCGCAAAACCGATACGCTGGCAATCATCATTTTGAATGAACCTTATCAAAAGGAGGAATCAAAATGGCGCGTTCTAAAAATAGATTGATCGCCGGTTTTACGATTGCGATTTTAGCGTTAACCTTGCCGGCATTTTCGCAGGTGGGCTATTATTTCGGCCAGAATAAAGTTCAATATAAGAATTTCGACTGGGCGATTTTCCGCACCGAGCATTTCGAAGTGCATTACTACGCGGAGGCCGAACAGGCCGCCCACGACGCCGCCCGCATGGCCGAACGGGGCTACGCATACCTCAGCGAAGCGCTCGATCATCGCATCAAAGAGCGCATCCCTCTCATTCTCTACGCCTCGCTGAACGATTTTCAGCAAACTAACGTGGTGGAGGGGCTTATCGGCGAGGGAACCCGCGGGGTCACCGAAAGCCTGAAAAACCGGGTGGTGCTGCCCATGACCGGCTCTTACCGGGAATTCAACCACGTGCTGGTGCACGAGCTGGTGCACGCCTTCCAGTTCGACCTGATGTTCGGCGGCAAAATCCAGAACAATAGTTTCAATCCCCCGCTGTGGCTGGTGGAGGGTATGGCGGAATATCTCTCCAACGAGATGGACAATACCACCCGCATGTGGGTGCGCGACGGGTTGCTGTACGATGATTTGCCTTCTCTTGAGCAGTTAAGCGGTTTGTATGATATCCGGGTGTACCGGCTGGGGCAGTCGGTATGGCATTTTATCGGGGAAACCTACGGGAAGGAAAAAGTCGGGAGTATTTTTAAGGCAGCCATCCGCACCGGCAATATCGAGCAAGCTTTCCAGTCCCAGACCGGTAAAAGCCTGAAGGAGCTGAGCGCGGCCTGGCACGAATTTTCCCGCAAGCTCACCGTGCCCGGAGATTCCACCCTGCAAACCGCGGTTCTGGGGGCGCAAAAACTGACCCAACGGGAGGCCTATTACCATCGCATGAACCTTGCCCCGGCCATCAGCCCGGACGGGAAGCAGATCGCTTACGTCGCCAACAAGAATCTCCATGACGAAATCTACCTGCTCAGCGAAGATGATGAGGGAAAATGGGAGAGCCGGCACCTGATCAAGGGCGGCGCCGGCAACCGTTTCGAAGCGCTGCGTTTTTTCGATAGCGGGATTAGCTGGTCGCGCGACGGCAGCAAAATCGCCTTTGTCTCTAAATCCGGCAAGGATGACGCGATATACGTGATGGAACCGGAAACCCGGAAGCTGCTCAAAAAACTGTTATTCAAAGAATTGAACGGATTGCTCTCCCCGGCCTTCTCACCGGATGGGTACAGCCTGGTGTTCGTGGGTATTTCCGGCGGCGTTTCCGACCTCTATACCTACGACGTCGTCGTCCGGTCGCTGCAAAGATTGACGCACGACCGCCACGCGGAGCTACATCCGCAGTGGTCGCCGGACGGCAAATCCATCGTCTTTGCCAGCGACCGCGGCCCCGCCTCTGACGAACAAAGCCTGCTCTTCGGGAATTACAGCCTGGCGTTGCTGCACTTAGAGAGCGGCGCTATCGAAGTGCTCACCCGGTTGGAGGGCGACGCCATCAATCCGCAATGGTCGCCGGACGGCAGCGAAATCGCCTTCATCTCCGACCACCAGGGGATTCCCAATATCTATCGCCTCGACCTGGCCGACAAGACCATTACCCCGGTTACCGCGCTGAAAAACGGCGTTTCCGGCATTACCGCCACCACCCCGGCGTTCAGCTGGTCTGCCGACGGCCGGGCGCTGGTTTTCTCCGCGTTCGAGAAAATGAGCTGGAACCTTTACCGGCTGGCGCTCTCGCCGGATAGCAGCGCCACGGCGCCGGCGGAGGATTCAGAAAATCCGCAATCAGCCTCCTGGCTGCCGGCCCTGCGCGATCCCAACGCCATCTACGCCGATTACCGCCTGGCCAGTACCGATTCCGTGGAAACGCGGAATTACAGCAATCGCTTCAAGCTGGATGGGGTGGCGGTGGGCGCAGGATACAGCAGTTTTTTTGGTGTTGAGGGCGGGGCGCAGTTTCTGTTCAGCGATATGCTCGGGAACCACCGGTTCTACCTCTCCAGCGGGCTGCGTTTCAACAGCTTGCTGTACTCGGACGTATCCGCAACCTACTTCAGCCAGGGCAAGCGGGTCAATTACGGGCTACAAGCCTTTCAGTTGAATAATCGCTACACCATTTACGGAACCTTCAATTCCCTGGGTTCTCTACGGGATACCTACCGGGGATTCAACGCCTTAGTGGCTTATCCCTTCAGCCGTTTTACCCGCCTGGAGTTGAGCGGCGGTTTTACCTGGCTGAATCGCGACCTGGTGGTGGAAACCTACACCTCCCGGGGGGTGGAGCGGGAAGATTTCGACGTGGCGCTCTACAATTTTGGGCAGGTGGGCGCAGCGCTGGTGTTCGATAACACCATTTACGGGTTGTTGGGGCCGGCCGGCGGGGTTCGCAGCCGCATCGAGGTGCAAACCACCAGCAATGATTTGCAGTTCACCAATCTCTTCCTGGATCACCGGCGCTATTGGAAGGTGAATTCGCGTTCGTTCCTGGGATGGCGGTTCTACGGGGGAGCCAGTTTTGGGAGAGATCAGCGAATATTCAGTATCGGGGGGCCGTACACCTACCGCGGGGCGGATTACGACGCCCTGGCCGGCAACCGCTTTGTGGTCAGCAATCTGGAATATCGCTTTCCGTTATTGCCCTTCCTGCCGCCGGGGGCGGATTTCCTGAGCGGGGCGGCGTTCCTGGATGCGGCGAGCGCCTGGGGGGTGAACATTCCCGGTTTGAGCAAGAAGGATTTCCAGCCCTTTAGCAGCGCCGGCGGCTTCCATTTGGAGGATTTGAACGCGGCCCTGGGCATCGGCGCGCGGCTGAACATCGGGTATTTTCTGTTCCAGTACGACGTGGCCTGGCCCACGGACGCCCGGCGGTTCGGCGACGCGGTGAAACGGTTTTCCATCGGCACGTTTTTCTAATCGGCATTGGCCGGGTGGTTGGATAACCGGGTATATGGACATGCCGCGTGGGGCGTACGGGCATGGGGGCGTGGAACGTGGACATGGGGCGTGCGCGTAGGGGCGAAGCATTCGCATTCGGATTTGGAAAAAAATTGCCAGGTTTGAATGCGAATGCTACGCCCCTACAATCATACGATCATACAATCACCCCGCCGGCGGACCGGGATGGTTTGCCGGCGGTTTTTTATGTGGATTCATTCCACCACCACCCCCACCGGGCAATGGTCCGCCCCCTGCACCTCCGGCAGAATAAACGCTTCCTGCAAGCGCGGGCGCAGGTTTGAAGAAACGCAAAAATAGTCGATCCGCCACCCCACGTTCTTTTCCCGCGCCCGGCCCAGGTAGCTCCACCAGGTGTAGTGCCCCCCCTCCTTCACGAATTCCCGGAAGGTGTCAATAAAACCGGATTGGATGATGCGGTCGAACCCGGCGCGCTCCTCGTCGGTGAACCCGGCGTTGCGGCGGTTGCTTTTGGGATTGGCGAGGTCGATTTCTTTGTGCGCCACGTTTAAATCCCCGCAAAAGATTACCGGCTTTTTCGCTTCCAATTTTTTCAGGAAATTCAGGAAATCCAGGTCCCATTGCTGGCGGTACTCCAGGCGGGTCAAGCCGCGGCGGGCATTGGGAGTATAGACGTTGACCAGGAAGAAATCATCGAATTCCAGGGTGATCAGGCGCCCTTCCCGGTCGTGCTCCGGGATGCCCATGCCATAGCGCACCTCTCGGGGCTCTATTTTGCTGAAGACGGCGACGCCGGCGTAGCCTTTCTTCTCCGCCGCGTTCCAGTAAGCATGGTAATTTTGCGGAAATTTTTCATCCACCTGGTCGGGATGCGCTTTGGTTTCCTGAAGGCAGAAAATATCCGGGCCGGCGTTTTGCCAGAAATCCATAAACCCGCGTTTCAAAATCGCCCGCAGGCCGTTCACGTTCCAGGAAATCAGTTTCATAGCTGCTCTTGATGGTCATTGATGGTCAATTGGTTGTCATTGGTGGTCATTGGTGGTCATTTTAAACTCGAAACTTTCCCCCTTAAATTTTATTTATCAGATTTGTGATTTAGTTTTTCAACCTCAAAATAGAATACTGTAAACTGATTTGCAAGAGCTAAGGATGGCTTTTTCGGGGTATTGCGGCCGGGCGTGAAGGCAGCCCGGAAGGGAAACAGGTGAATATTCTTCCGCGAAAATTCAGCGGCTGCCGCGCCCGCCAGCACCCCAAACAGGATTTACCCCCGGTATAGAAAACAAGGATTCGTTTTCGGTCCCTGCACAACCATTGAAGGGATTCAGGATGCAAAAGGAATTTCAGTTGTTGGATGAGCAGGCCGTGACCATTATTCTGGCGGAGGATAACGCCGGCCACGCCCGCCTGATCGAAAAAAACCTGCGGCGGGCCAATCTCGCCAACCGCATCATCAAGTTTGAAGACGGCCAGCAACTGGTGGATTGCCTCTTCGGGGAGACGAGCTATAAACCGGGGCACTGCCCCCCGGCCCTGCTAATCTTATTGGATCTCAACCTGCCCGGGTTGAACGGCTACCAGGTTCTGGAACGCATGAAAAACGACCGGCGCACCCGCCACGTGCCGGTGGTGATCCTGACCACCACGGAAGACCCTCACGAAATCGCCAGATGCTACGAATTGGGCTGCAATATCTACATCACCAAACCGGTGGAATATGACCAGTTCTGCGAGGCAATCCAGAAATTGGGGGACTTTCTCTCCATCGTCAAGATTCCGGAGATGGATGAGTAAGGCGTGTGGCGGTTTTGTTTTGCCCGGAATGTTGGCAATCTAATTTCTGATGAGAAAATAGATATTTGAAACGTTAATCTATTTGAAACGCCTGCTATGAAAGAAATCGGCAGCTTCAAAATTCTCTACATGGAAGACGATCCCGGCCTGGGGAGACTGTTCCAAAAGCGGCTATCCCGGTTGGGACACCGGGTAACCCTTGCCGCGGACGGCGGGGAAGGGCTGGCGCATTACCAGGATGACTCGTTTGACGTGCTGGTGATCGATTACCAGATGCCGGTGCTGGACGGCTTGCAGGTGCTTCGCAAATTGGGAGAAAACGGCTCTCTGCCGCCGGTAATTATGCTCACCGGGGCCGGTACGGAAGAGATTGCCGTGGAAGCGATGAAAATAGGGGCAACGGATTACATCGTCAAGGACGTGGATAACAAGTATTTCGAAGTGCTGCCGCTGGTGATCAAAGACGCGGTGCAACGGTATCGCTTTGAGGAAGAAAAGCGGCGCATGCAGAAAGAGTTAGAGCGCAGCAACAAAGAATTGCAGCAATTTGCCTACGTAGTATCGCACGACCTGAAAGAGCCGCTGCAAACGATTCGCGGCTTTGCCAAATTCTTAGAAGAAAATTACCGCCAGCAATTGGATGACCAGGCTAACGAATTCATCGGCTACATCATCGATGGAACCAAACGCATGGAGCGCCTGATAAACGGGCTGCTGGATTACTCCCGGGTGCGCTTCAAGAAAACCGAGCCGGAGCCGGTGGACTGCAGCGTGCTGGTGGAACAGGTGAAGCAGGATTTGAAAGGCATCATCGATTCCCGGAAAGGCCGGGTCACCCACGATCCCCTGCCCACGGTACTGGGAGACGAGCGTCTGCTGCTGCGGCTCTTTTTGAACCTGATCGACAACGCCCTGAAATATTGCAAAGACCGCCCCCCGGAAGTGCACGTCCGCGCGGAAGCGAAAAAGGATTTCTGGCTATTCAGCATCAAAGACAACGGCATCGGGATCGACTCCCGGCACGTGGAGCGGATTTTTGTGATCTTTCAACGGTTGCACCCCCGCAAGGAGTTCAACGGGGACGGGCTGGGGCTGGCGATCTGCAAAAAAATCGTAGAAATTCATAAAGGGGACATCTGGGTGGAATCCGAGCCCGGCCAGGGTTCCACGTTTTATTTCACGATTCCCGGGGGGGAATAATGGCCAAATTTAAAATCGTGCAAACCTCTCCCGTCTGGCCGTTGGGCGCTTTGCTGCTGGTATTGGTATTCGCAGGGTGGGGAATTTCCTTGCTGGTTTCAGTGGAACGCCGGCAGGATGAAGTTCAAGACTATGTTACCCTGATCTCGCGGTTGAATTTTCTGGAAGAATCCATCCGGGACCTGGGAAAAGAGATTTTTGAAGAGAATGCGAACCGGCCGGCGGATTCCCTGATGATGCGCTGGCAACAGCAATACGCCGGCTACATGCAGCGGAAAAAGGAGGTGCTGAAAAAAAGCAAGATCATTCCCGCGGAGATTCAGCCGCTTTTTAGCCGGATCGATTCCTCGGCAGTGCGGATGAACCTGCTTTTTACCCGCCGGCTGTTAGATGATCCGGCGGCCTTCCGGCGCAGCAGCATGGATATCCAATTCCACCAGGAAATGAGCCGCGCCATCGATCAAGTCAAAGCCGTTACCGGCGTGCTCCGCGAGCGGTTAAACGGACTCTCCACGGAACTTTCCGGCAAGTGGAAATCGCTCAGCTTCCTGGTGTTCATTTCCTTCCTGTTAGCGATACAGCTTAGCATCATCTTGTATTTTTACCAGCGCGACCTGCTCAAGCGCAAGCGCACCGAGGAAATTCTGCGCCAGCTCACCGCGGAATTCCGCGCCATGTTCAAGGCCATTCCCGATGCGGTATTCTTCACCGATACCAACCGCGAAATTGTCATGGTCAATCCCGCTTTCACGGAATTATTCGGTTTTAACCCGGACGAGGTGGTCGGCAAAGAGCCCCGCTTTCTCTTCACTGCCCCCAAAGATTACCTCTCTCATGAAAAAACCCTCTTCGGCGGCGAGGCGGGGGAACATTTTCCGCCCCTGGAAATCAAGTACCAGTGCAAAAACGGGGATATTTTTATCGGTGAAACGGTGAGCGCGGCGGTAAAACAACCCGGGGAAGAATTGGGATTTTTGAACATCATTCGCGACATTACCCGGCGCAAAAAGGCGGAAGAGCAGCTCAACGAGGTTCACAACAAACTGGAACAATGGGTAAACGAGCGCACCGAGGACCTGATGCGCGCCAATGACGAAGTTAAACGCTTTGCTTACATCGTTTCCCACGACCTGCGCGCCCCGCTGGTGAATATCAAAGGATTTACCGGGGAGTTGCGTAACGCCTACCACGCCATCGCTTCCCGGATGAGCCAGATTCTGCCCCACCTGGATGAAGACGGCCAGGAAGAAATGAGCGACATTTTGCAGGAAGAAATTCCCGAGGCGCTGCAATTTATCGACTCCTCCGCCAGCCGCATGGGCAATCTCATCGACGCGGTGCTGAAACTTTCCCGCCTGGGCCGCCGAGAGCTGCGCTTCGAGCGCATCAACGTGCGGGTGCTGGTGCAGAAAGTGTTCGAGAGTCTGGCGCACCAGGTGGAGCAGCGACAGGTGGCCGTGCGCATCGGGGCGTTGCCGCGGGTGATCGCGGATCGCACCTCCCTGGAGCAAATTTTCGGGAATATCCTGGTGAACGCGGTGAATTACCTGGTTCCGGGGCGCAAGGGCGAGATCGAGATCGGGGGCCGGCGGGGCCGGCATGAAACGGTCTTTTACGTCAAAGACAACGGGCGCGGAATTGCCCGGGAAGACCTCCCGAAAGTATTCGAACCCTTCAGCCGGGTAGGGAACTCCCCGGAGGTACCCGGCGAAGGCATGGGCCTGGCCTACGTGCAAACCTTAGTGCGCCGCCACGGCGGGCGCATCTGGTGCGAAGCGGAGTTAGGGGTCGGTTCCACCTTCTACTTTTCCCTGCCCAACCACGCCGTCAACGGCAAAGAGAGCGCCTGAAAGCATTCCGCAAAGATTTTCCTTGAATTCCATCTCCTGAAATCATAGATTCATCTTAACTTGGATTCATAGTTACTGTTTTTTTGTGGGCATTTGTTCATTTGAACATCCGGCGTTTATTGTTTCATCTGGCATTTATCCAATAGACCTTATTCATAGATAAACGTATGTTTTATAGCAGATTGAATAGCCCCCCGATTTATCGGGGGGGCACAAATTAACCTCATATCTTAATTTTCCGGGGCTTTAGCCCCCCGTGGTGCAACAATCGGGGATAAATCCCCGGGGAAG
>WYBG01000075.1 GCA_011526015.1 Deltaproteobacteria bacterium
AACAGAGGCAACAGAGTTTATGAGAATATCTCTGTTATCTCCGTTCGCTCCTGTTCAACCAACGACTGAATTACGATGTCTGGTTTCTGTCTGGCCATGCGTGGAGGCGGGGCAAACTACGCCCGGCTCACGCTGGCGTTATCAGTCAAAATGTAACCACTACCGAATAATTAATCGGGCCATAAAAATGTTGGCGTGTTTGGCGGGAGACCCCTGCATTCGCAAGGGTGACAAATCCTCTCAACGGTGTCATCCCGGATAGCCGGGATGCCGGAATCTCCTGCCCGGGTGACCCGATTATTTTATCGAGCTTCATCAGTTTTGCTCTCCCTGAAATAACCTTCTGAATAATGGCACAGAACCCGGCTACAAAGTCAAAGTATCCGCCGGCTCTGCCGCAGTCTTTGAAAAATCCAGGTTGATGGCCGGTTTGTCGGGGAAACGTTCCCGCAGCAGCCGGCCCACCAGGGCCAGCTCCCCGGGGTGATTTTCGATCACCACGTCACGGATATCCACCCCCGCCCGCAAACCGTAGAGGGTAATATCCAGGATGATGTGGTTGGCGGCGATCATCACGATGGCTTTATTCTGGGTCCAGGCCACTTTGCGGGGAATCTCTTTATTGGCCTCCCCCATCAGCAGCTCTTCGCGGTCGCGCACCAAAATAATTTTATGGTCCCAGGCTTTTTCGAGCTCTTTTTCTTCCAGATTATAACAATATACCAGCCCGAGGTTCACGGTTTTGGTAAACGAGAACAACACTACCTTCACGCCCCGCTCCACCGCCGCTTTTAACTCATTTTTTAATTCCTGAATTTCCCGGTTCCAGGCGGAAAGATAAATCTCTTCCCGGGCGTTCGCGACCATTTCCCGCGCTTTTAAAACCAGGTTGGCGTAGCCGGTGATGTTCCAGAGATTCTCCGACTCCAGGTTCACCTGCAAATTGGAAACGCCCCGGTAAAATTCAGCGATTTTACTTTTATAGCGGTTTTCCAATAACTCGATCAATTTATCGGGCGGCAGCGGGACGTATTTTTCCGGCTTGGCGGAAATGGCGTTCACTGCCCCAAAACGCTCCAGGCGGTTAATGGCGTCGTAAATTGCCGAGCGAGGGATGCCGCTTTGCTTGCTAATCTCGTAGCGGGTGGCGGGGAAATTCTGCAGCAACGAGACATAAGCGCGCGCCTCATACTGGGTAAATCCCAACTCGGCCATTTTCTTAGCAATTGTTTCGAGCATATTCCTTTCCGGTTTATGTCAAACGTTTAGTACCAGCAAAATGATTGTCAGGAGTGCAGAATTTATTCTGCACTGGCAGTGTATCCCGGCGTTCCGCATGGGCGTTAACCTCAGGTATTTTTTTACCGCAAAGACGCTAAGACGCGGAGGCTTTAGAGAGTTCTCGCCCGAAAATCCTGCTGTTATTCACAAAAATCAACATTATGTTCTTTGCGCCTTAGCGTCTTTGCGGTGATTTATTGCTTAGGTTTACGCCTATGCGGATTTCCGGGATTGAGGCAAAGCCATCCCTTTGGGGCACTTCTATTGCAAAATAAATTTTGCACTCCTATTTTCTACCGCCCTACAATCGTTGAAAAATCTCCGCACTCCCGCTCAACGCCCCCAGGGGGTGATGCCGGTGGGAGGGATTCTCCAAAACGCCTTCAAAATTTCGTCAATGTGCGCCCGCCAATTCCCCCAACTGTGCCCTTCGTGGTACTCGTTAGCGGTAAAGGTATAACCCTTGCTCTGCAGCACCGCTATAAACTGGTAATGCTCCGGCTGAGTGCCTTCGAAGGTTCCCCAGTCGATGTAGATGTCGATTTCTTTTTTGGGGGAGTTGGCGTACAACTGGATGACCGAGGGCGAGGTGATCCAGATCGAACTGGATTGCCCGGCGGCCAATCCGAAAGTCTCCGGGCGCTGAAACGCGCCGTAGAGGCTCGCGAAACCGCCCAGGGACGCTCCCATCATGGCGCGGTCCGCCGCGGCGTTCTTGCAGCGGTACAGGGTTTCCACAAAGGGAACCAGTTCCGTGGCCAGCATGGCCATATAGTTATCGGCGTTGCTCCAGTATTCGCTCATCCGGTCCACCGGGTTCACGAACACGGCAATGATGGGTTTGATGTGGTTGGCGGCCTGCAAATTGTCCAACACGTTGACCATGCTGGCCAGTTGCACGTATTCACCGCCGTCCTGCACGTAAATTGTGGGGTAGTGCAGGGTATCCTGCGCGTATCCGGGAGGAAGGTAAACCCGCACCTGGCGGGTATTATTCAAAATAACGCTGCTGAAACTGTGCTGCTGCACGGTTCCGTGCGGAACCGCGGGGTCATAGTCGATCTCCCAGGGATAGACCCAGTCCGGCATGCGCAATTCCGAATTCGGCCCGAAGCCGCCGGTAACGGTATGGGGATTGAGCGGGTCGAGAATCCAGGTGTTGCTGCCCCAGAAGAATTTGTAATCCAGCCGCGCGTCCAGGGGGAAAATTTTGCTGCAATAGTAGAGATTGGTAGCGGAAATGTGCGCGAAGGGATCGGCGCCCGGCTGCCAGCCGTTGAAATCTCCCGGCACGGAAAATCCGCTTCCCGGGTTTCCGCGGTAAAGGAAATGGCACAGGGAATCCTCCGTCAAGGGAAAGCCGAACCCGGCGGCGTAGGCCATGAAGCTGTCTGCCAGGGCCTGGCGGGCCTGGGGATCGCCAAGGGAATCCATCTCTTGCAGAAATTCCGCAAAATACCAGCGATCCGGCGCCGCAGTGATATTCTCCGCGGGAGTTCCCATCGGCAGCGGAGAATTCCCCACCGGATTACCGTTGCAGGCGGCTATGGTTAGACTGATTAGCGTAACAAAAAAGAACAAAGCAATTCTCATCCTTTCACGCTCCCTAAGGTTAACCCGGAAATTAGCCAACGGCTCACTATCATAAAAAACAGTACTACCGGAAGGCTCACAATAATCGCCCCTGCGGAATACAATCCCCAGGAGGCTTCCATATTGGATTGATAGCTCTTCAGCCCCAGCGGCAGGGTGA
Source organism: Deltaproteobacteria bacterium (assembly GCA_011526015.1). GTDB lineage: Bacteria > Calditrichota > Calditrichia > RBG-13-44-9 > J075 > JABWBP01. The sequence goes on from WYBG01000075.1 coordinate 3,035, forward strand.
ACAGGTCGGTATCCTGGATCAGCACCACTGCCACCAGGTATTCCGACCAGGCGGACATAAAGGAAAACAAAGCGGTGATCGCCAGGGCCGGCAGCGCCAGGGGAAGAATAATTTTGTAAAAGGTATAAACCGGGGAAGCGCCGTCGATAGTGGCGGCTTCTTCTAAGCTGTAGGGAATGGTATCGTAATACCCTTTCATTTGCCAGATGGTAAAGGGCAGGGCGGTGGCGGAATAGGCGACGATCAGGCCTAAAAAACTATCGTATAGATGCAGTTTGATGAGCAGAATGAACAGGGGCAGCAGCAACATGCTCACCGGGAACATCTGGGTGGTAATGATGCCGATCATGGCTGCGGAACGGCCGGGGAATTTGAAGCGGGAAAAGGCGTAGCCGGCAGTAATTGCCAGCCCCACTCCCACCACGGTTACCGCCAGGGAGACGATGAGGCTGTTGCCCATCCAGCGCAGAAACGGCTCCTCGAAAAATAAACGGTGGTAAGAATCCAGGGTAGCGCCTTCCGGGATGATCGCCAGGGATTTGCTCAATAACTGCCCGGCCGGGCGCAGGGAGATGGAAAAAACCGTGATCACCGGGTAAACGGCAAAAATGGCAAACAGGGTTAGCACGGCGTATGCGCCGATTTTGCCTTTTAAGGATAATGCTCGCGGATTTCTCATATCACTATGCCTTTGGATCCTGTCAACTCAACAAGCCGGATAGTTTCAAGATGCGATTTGACCAGTTACCGGATTGTTCGGCAACTTCGCGTCGCTGCGCCGGGTTCGCCCAAATACTTGCCCAATTTCGCTGCCAGCGCGCCAACTGAATTTGCAATTCCACTAACGCTGCTGCCACGTCGATCTCCGCCTCGGCTGCGGTCCATTCGATGAAAAATTTGCTTTCATCCAGGAGGCTTTCAATTACCTCACGATTGGCATCATGGGTTGCAAAGGATTTGATCCGGCTCAAGTTTGCAGCCAGCCCGCCCAGGCGTACAGGCAGTTCATCTTGCAAATAGCGTTCGCGGATTATAGTCCAGTCTTTCATATTCCACCTAATAGTTGGTAAGTAATCTCGGCCACTCGCTTTCTAATCGCCGGATCAAGGATTTCAAGCGAGG